>JBDKIR010000225.1:0-3159 GCA_039797035.1 Pseudomonadota bacterium
GTTATTGGCTCGCCTTGGCCTCAAAAATCCAGATCGGCGTAATGCTCGGGCGGTACAAGGCCGCTGATGCGGTCATGCAGTAGGGGGCGGAAGGAAGGCCGGCTTTTCACCCGCGCATACCAATCCTTGGCCGCGTCATTCAGGCCCCAATCCACATCACCCAGATAATCCAGCGATGAAAGATGCGCCGCCGCGGCCAAATCCGCCATGGAAAGGCTATTCCCGCCAAGCCAGGGGCGGGTTTCCGCGAGCCATCCCAGATAATCCAAATGCGGGCGCAGATTGGCATAGCCCGCGCGAATGGCCCCGGCATCCGGATTGCCGCGCCCCATGAGTTGCTTCATCTGCTTTTCGAACAGCAGATTGCGCCCGACATCGCTGTGGAATTTGCCATCGAACCAGGCGACCAGCCGGCGGATTTCCGCCCTTTCGCCCAGCGTGCGCCCGAGCAGCGGCATATCCGGATAGGCTTCATCCAGATATTCGCAGATGGCGTAGGAATCGACGATGCAGAAGCCGTTTTCTTCCTGCAATACGGGCACGGTGCAGGCCGGGTTGATGGCCAGGAATTCCTCTCGCCTTTCCCAGACGCGCTCGATCCGCAGATCAAAGGGGATGCGCTTTTCCGCGAGGGCAAGCCGCACCTTGCGCGAAAAGGGAGAGAGGGGAAGGTGATAAAGGATCCGCACGGCGCGCTTATGCCATTGCGGCGCGGATGGTGCAAAACCACGCGCCCCGCACTGCGCAGGGGCTTTTCAGGTGGCCAGGCGCTGCAATTTTTGCCAACCCTGATCGGGTGCCGCCGGGTCTTCCGGGAAGTGCAGCCGTGCCAGTAGGTAAGCGGCGGAATTCTCTATTTCCCGCCGCACGGCTTCGGCCGCAGCGGCGCCATCGCGCGCCCGGGCGGCCGCAAGCAGCGCGGCGTGGTCATCCGTATCAGGCCGGGCCGGCAATAGTGGCCGCGCCATGGCCAGGACCGAACTGCGCCGCATCCACAGGGTTTCGATAATGGACAGTAAAAGCGGCTGGCCGGCAGCGGCATAGAAATGCTGGTGCAATAGCCTGTCACCACGGCGATACCCGTCTTCATCGCCCTCCGCCCGCGCCTGGCGCGCCGCCGCCGCGATGCTTTCAAGCGCGGTGATTTCCGCCGTGGTCAGACGCGCCACCGCATCGGCTGCTGCGACAGGTTCCAAAAGGCTGCGGATGCGGGTGATTTCCCGATAGGCTTCCCGCGTGATGAGGGGCACGAAGGCGCCGCCGCCGGGGCTGAGGTCCAGGCAGCGTTCCGCGGCCAAACGCCGCAGCGCGGCCCGGGCAGGCATGGGGCTGACGCCAAGGGCGGCAGCGATCCGCCGGATGGAGAGCTTTTCCCCAGGCGGGAAGCCGCCCTGGATCAGAATATCCCGCAGCGTCCCATAGGCGCGCGCTTCGAGCGAGGCGCCTTCGGTCGATTCTGCTTGCGGCGCTGGCGGGCCGTGATTACGCTTCGGGGTCATTTGTGATCACACTATGGCCAAGGCGGCGTGACCGCCGCAATAAAAGAAGCAGAGGAATGCATCATGATCGCTCATCGCCCTTTCCGGCGCGCATTTCTAGCCGTTGCAGCCTCGGTTTTGGGGTTTTTCGCCGCCAGCCCGGCAGAGGCGGGCGCCACCCTGGATGCGGTCAAGCGCGCCGGTTACCTCCGTTGCGGGGTTTCTGGCGCGGTGGCGCATATGTCCATGCCCGATAGCCAGGGTCGCTGGCAGGGTTTTGATGTGGAAATCTGCCGCGCCGTCGCCGCTGCGATTTTCGGTGATGCGGAAAAGGTGCGCTTCGTGCCGACCACAGCGCAGAACCGCTTCACCGCGCTGCAATCCGGTGAAGTGGATATGCTGTCCCGCACCACGGCGCTGACCATCGCGCGTGATAGCCAATTGGGCATCAATATTCCGGTGGCACATTTTTATACCGGCCAGGGCTTCCTGGTGCATAAGCGCACCGGCGTTACGCGTGCGCTTGATTTGAATGGCGCGACGGTTTGCGGCACGCAAGGCAGCATCATTGAACGCAATATCGAAGATTGGGCGCGGGTGAATAATATTCGCCTGACAACCATTTCCTTCGATACGCCCCCGGCCGTCTTGGCGGCTTTCATGGCGGGGCGCTGCGATGCCATTAGCAATGACATGATCAATTTGGCTGCCAATCGTTCTGGCGCACCCAACCCGAATGACCTGGTGCTGCTGCCCGACATGATCGTCAAGGAAATGCACGGCATTCTGGCACGCAATGGCGATCAGGATTGGTCCGCCTTGCTGCGCTGGGTGGTCTTTGCCCTGATCCAGGCGGAGGAATTCGGCATCACGAAGGCGAATATCGAAGAAACGCGGCGCGCTTCGACCGACCCTGCCATTCGCCGCTTCCTGGGGTTGACGGAAAATATCGGCTCCCCCTGGGGGCTTGGCAATGATTGGGCCTTCCAGGTGGTGCGCCAGATCGGCAATTATGGTGAGATGTTCGACCGTACCGCGGGCAAGAATGGGCTTGGGCTTGACCGTGGGCAGAATAATCTTTGGTCCAAGGGCGGGCTGCTGATGTCCTGGCTTTGGCAATAAGGAGAAACGCGTATGACACCGCCGCTTGATGCATCCGCCGCGCCGCGCAATTCCGACCTGGAAGCGGCGCTTGCCGAAGCGCGGGAGAATTATTCCCGCATCCGCCCGCATAGCGCGGCCGCGCATGACAAAGCCCGCACGGTCATGCCGGGTGGCAATACGCGCACCACGCTATTCTACACGCCCTTCCCAACCGCGATGAAAAGCGGCCAGGGCTGCTATCTGGAAGATATTGACGGCAACAAATACCTTGACCTGTGCGGTGAATATACCGCGGGGCTATTCGGCCATTCTGATCCGCGCATTCAGGCCATGCTGCATAAGGTGATCGAAAACGGCATCAGTCTGGCATCAGTTGGGGAGAATGAGGCGAAGCTGGCGGCCATTTTATGTGCGCGTTTTCCGGCGCTGGAATTGGTGCGCTTCACCAATAGCGGGACGGAAGCGAATTTGATGGCCGTCGCCGCCGCGCGCGCGCATACGGGACGGAGCAAGATCATCGCCTTCCGTGGCGGCTATCATGGCGGGGTGATGAGCTTTGTCACCGGTGGCAGCGTGG
>JBDKIR010000226.1:0-5243 GCA_039797035.1 Pseudomonadota bacterium
TGATCATCGCGCCAGAATTCATTTATGTGGGGCCGCAATGGGATTACATCTACCCCGATGATGCTGGCTGGGGGAGCAAGGGTTATAATGATGCTGGCTTCGTCTTCAACATGACTGCGTCCTTGCCCATCACGCAGCAGATCACTGCCTTCATTGAAGCGCGCAACTTTGGCAATCGGCGCTATGAACCCGCCAATGGTTTCGTCATTCCCGGACGCAGCGCCATTCTTGGGATGCGCGGCGTTTTCTGAAACCGCACGGGCGGCGGCGAGGGTTCACCCCCGCGTCGCCCCCGGCACCCACAGCACATCGCCGGCGCCATTGCCATTCAGCCGCCGCGCAAGCACGAAAAGATGATCCGATAGCCGGTTCAAATAGCGGATCACGGCGGGGTTCACTTCTTCCTCCGCCGCCAGCGCCACCACCAGGCGCTCCGCACGGCGCACCACGGTGCGCGCCACATGCGCCGCTGCGGCACCAGGCGTGCCGCCTGGCAGCACGAAGGATTTCAGCGCGGGCATCTGCCCATTCATCGCTGCCAATTCCGCTTCCAGCCGCGCGGATTGCGTATCCGCCACACGCAGCCGCGCGCCCGCTTCGCCCGGCACGCAAAGATCAGCGCCGATATCGAAAAGATCATTCTGGATGCGCGCCAGCATGGCATCGGCTTCGGCGTCTTCGTGCGCATGCAAGCGCAGCACGCCGAGCGCGGCATTCGCCTCATCCACCGTGCCATAGGCTTCAACGCGCAGCGCATCCTTGCGCACCCGCGCCCCATCACCCAGCGAGGTTTCCCCGCCATCACCACCGCGCGTGGTAATCACATCAAGCTTGACCATTGCCGCAATCCCAAAGAAAGACGTGACATCGCCTCAGCGGCGTGCCGTTTCAAGCCGGAAATGTACCGAAGTGGTGATGTTGCCCGCCACCGGTACTCCGCCACGCCGGGCCGGGCGAAAGCGCCATTCCCGCACAGCTTCGAGCGCCGCAGCATCAAGCGCGGAAAAGCCCGAGGTTTCTATCACGCGCACATTGGCCACACGCCCTTCAGCATCCACCACCAATTCCACGCGCACCACGCCCTGTTCGCCACGTCGGCGGCTGGCGTCCGGGTAATTCGGCCGCCGGTTGCGTGCGGTATCCAGTGGCTCGGGCGCTGAGGTCAGGCCCTCAAGATTAAAACTTTCCATCCCCTGCAAGGCGGCATTCAACCGTACGGGGGAGGCTGCGGCTTGCGGCGTGCTGGGGCGCGGCGGGGCGCGGCGTTCCGGCGCTGGCGGGCGTGGTGGTGGCGGCGTTTCCGCCACCTGCTGAGGCGCTTCTTCAGCCCTGGGCGGCTCTGGCGTGGCGGCTGTTTCCGCTACCGGGGGTTCGGCCACCGGCGCCGGGGGAGGCGGTGGCGGTATGACAGGTGCCGCCAGATCCATGGGCGGGGGCGGGGGCGGCGCCGGTGGCGGGGCGGGTGCCGGTGCCGCCGCTACAGGCGGCGGTGGTGGCGGGGGCGGTGGTGTATCCGGCACCGGCGGGGCCTCGGCCACTTCTTGCGGGGCGGGCGGCGTAGCATCGCCCTCAGCCTCCTGCGTCCCTTCATAGATGATGGCGAGGCCTTCGGGTTCATCCGCCCTGCCAGCCGTCTCCTCGGTGACCGGCCACAGGATCAGCAGCGCGGCGACCAGCCCATGCAACGCAAGCGATGCAGCAAGCCCGACGCCGCGCGGCGCTGCCTTCACAGAACCGGGACCCCTTGCTGCTTCGCCTTGCCTTCCGGTTCGACATGAATGGTGATGATGGCACCTTCAAGTTCCGCCTTCAGCGCAGCCTCGATCCGGTCGCAAATCTCGTGGCTTTCGCGCACGCGCATATCGCCCGGCACCACCAGATGAAATTCCAGAAAAGTATGCCGCCCGGCATGGCGGGACCGCAAATCATGCGCCTCAATCGCGCCAGAGGCCTGTTCGGCCACAATGCGGCGAATGCGTTCCATGGTGGCGGGGGGCACGGCTTCATCCATCAAGCCGCCGACACTTTCCCGCAGCAACCGGGCGCCCGATATCAGGATATTCACCGAAGTCAGCGCCGCCAGCAGCGGGTCCAGCCACAAAATCCCGGTCAGCGTCACCAGCCCAACGCCCACCAAGACGCCGGCCGAGGTGAC
The DNA here is from genome assembly GCA_039797035.1 of Pseudomonadota bacterium. Classification (GTDB taxonomy): domain Bacteria; phylum Pseudomonadota; class Alphaproteobacteria; order Acetobacterales; family Acetobacteraceae; genus Neoroseomonas. The sequence goes on from JBDKIR010000226.1 coordinate 2,156, forward strand.
CACATCCGACCATAAATGCCGCGCATCAGCGATGAGCGCGGGGGAGCGGAGCGCCCTGCCCCGCCGCCCAAGATGGAGCGCCCAGGCCGCATTGATGCCACTGGCCACCGCGGCCACGGTCAAGCCGATACGCGCCTGTTCTGGACGATGCGGCGCCAGATAGGCGCCCCAGGCCTCATGCAAAATCAGCAGCGCCGCCACAATGATCAGCGCGCCTTCCAGCACGGCCGAAAAATACTCCACCTTGGCATGGCCATAAGGGTGATTGGCATCGGCCGGTAGGGCAGATAACCGCACCGCCAGGAGCGCCGCCAATGCCGCCGCGACATTGACGATGCTTTCCAGCGCATCGGCGTAAAGCGCAACGGACCCCGTCACCCACCAGGCAATCGCCTTGAGCGCGAGAACCGCCACCGCAACCGCCACGCTGCCCGCGGCCAGCCGCGCGGCGCTGGATTGCCGGGCCTCAACCATGGCGGGGGTTTAGCCCAGGCCGCCTAGACCGAGAAGTACTTGGCGCGCGGGTGATGCAGCACAATGGCGCTGGTGGATTGTTCGGGATGGAGCTGCCATTCATCACTCAGCGAAACGCCAATGCGTTCCGCATCCAAAAGCCTGAGCAAGCCTTCCTGGTCTTCCAGCTTCGGGCAGGCCGGATAGCCGAAGGAATAGCGCCCGCCGCGATAGCCCTGTTGCAGCATTTTTTCGATGTCGCGCTCATCCTCGGCAGCGAAACCCAATTCGGCGCGGATGCGCTTATGGACATATTCCGCAAGCGCTTCCGCCATTTCCACCGAAAGCCCATGCAGATAGAGGTAATCCTGGTAGCGGTTTTCCTCAAACCAAACCCGCGCGATATCAGATGCCTTCTGGCCGACAGTGACCACCTGCAGGCCAATCACATCACGCGCATCCGGCCCATCATCCACATCGCGCACGAAATCGGCGATGCAATCGCCATCCTCCTTGGGCTGGCGCGGCATATTGAAGCGGCAGACTTCGGTGATGCCATCTTCGGCAAACAGGATCAGATCATTGCCCTGGCCCGCGCATTTCCAATAGCCATAGATCGCCTGCGGTTTCAGGATATCCTGTTCTTCCGCAAGTGCCAGCATGCGCTTCAGCACCGGGCGCAATTCCTGTTTGGCCCAGCCAAGGAAATCTTCCAGCGAACGCCCGGCCTTGCGGAAGCCCCATTGGAATTGATAGAGGCTCCGTTCATTGATGAAGGGCACCAGCGCCTTGGGGGCGGCTTCCAAAACGCGCGCGCCCCAGAAGGGCGGCGTCGGCACCGCGCTTTCGGCGGCGACGCGCCGGCGGCGGGTTTGCGCGTATTTCACATCAACGGGCGCAAAGCCGCGCGGGTCCGCCGTACCAAGGGTGCGCTTTTCATTGCGTGCCTTGCCGGAACGCTTGGTTTGTAGCGCGGCCAGGTAATCATCAAAGCCATTGCCCATGACCTTGTCCATCAAATGCAGGCCATCAAAGGCATCGCGCGCATAGGCAACGCGGCCGGACGCATAGGCGCGCACGCAATCTTCTTCCACGTAATTGCGCGTCAGCGCCGCGCCACCGAGAAGGACCGGAATATCCACGCCCTGGCGGGACATTTCTTCAAGATTTTCCCGCATCACCACGGTGGATTTCACCAGCAAGCCCGACATGCCAATGGCATGCGCCTTATGTTCGCGTGCGGCGTTCACAATCTCGTTCAGCGGCACCTTGATGCCAAGATTGACGACGCGATAGCCGTTATTGGTGAGGATGATATCCACCAGATTCTTGCCGATATCATGCACATCGCCCTTCACGGTGCCGAGCACGATGGTGCCTTTTTCCTGGCCTTCCACCCTTTCCATATAGGGTTCCAGATAGGCGACGGCGGCCTTCATCGTCTCGGCCGATTGCAGCACGAAGGGAAGCTGCATCTTGCCCGCGCCGAACAGCTCACCCACCACCTTCATGCCATCCAGCAGAATGTCATTGATGATGGAAAGCGGTGCGATGCCCTTGGCCAAAGCATCGGCCAATTCATCATCCAGCCCCTTGCGGTCGCCATCAATGATCCGGTCCTTGAGGCGCCCTTCCACCGTCTCCGCGCGCTTCTTGGCTGTTGCATCAGCGGCCTTGCGGCCGGCGAAAAGCTCCAGCATTTTTTGCAGCGGGTCATAGCCTTCCGCACGACGGTCAAAAATCAAATCCTCCGCGACCTTCACTTCCTCGGACGGGATCTGATGCAGGGGCTTGATCTTGGAGACATGCACAATCGCGCCCGTCATGCCCGCCTTCACGGCGTGGTCCAGGAAGACGCTGTTAAGCACATGCCGCGCGGCAGGATTGAGCCCGAAGGAGATATTGGACAGCCCAAGGATGATCTGAATATCGGGGAATGCCTCCCGGATCATGCGAATACCTTCAAGCGTCCAAAGGCCAAGCTTGCGGTCATCCTCATTGCCGGTGGCGATGGTGAAGGTCAGCGGGTCGATCATCAAATCGGATTGCGGCAGCCCATGCTTGTCGCAGGCAAATTCCACCAGGCGGCGCGCGATGCGCAGCTTATCCTCGGCGGTCTTTGCCATGCCCACTTCGTCAATCGTGAGCGCAATCACGGCGGCGCCGAATTTGCGCGCGAGCAACATGCGATCCTCGGCCGCCTTCTCACCTTCTTCGAAATTGATCGAATTGATGATGGGCTTGCCGCCATGCAGCTTAAGTGCGGCTTCAATCACCGGGGTTTCGGTGGAATCGATCACCAGCGGGCCATTCACGCTGCTGGTGAAGCGGCGGATCACCTCGCTCATTTCCGCCATTTCATCGCGCCCGACAAAGGCGGTGCAGATATCAAGGCTGTTCGATCCCTCGGCCATTTGCTCGCGGCCCATGGCTACGCAGCCATCCCAATCGCCCGCCGCCTGACGTTCGCGCCAGGCCTTGGATCCATTGGCATTGCAGCGCTCACCGATGGAGAAATAGGAATTCTCCTGCCGTAGCGCCGTCGCGGTGTAGAGCGATGCAACCGATGGCACCCAATGAAACTTGCGCTTGATTGGCGCCGGGCGATGCGCGGCACCGCCAAGCTTGCGCAGCA
>JBDKIR010000227.1:0-3148 GCA_039797035.1 Pseudomonadota bacterium
AGCCTTTTGGATCACGCGCTGGACCGATTGACTGAGGCAGGCATTGGCGATGCGGTGGTGAATGCGCATTGGCTTGCTGATCAGGTTGCTGCATCAGTCGCCGCACGCAGCGCACCGCGCATCACCTTGCAGACCGAGGAAACCTTGCTCGAAACCGGCGGCGGCGTCACGCGCGCCCTGCCGCATCTGGGTGCGGATCCTTTCGCGGTGGTGAATGGTGATGCGTTCTGGCTGAATGGGCCCGAACCGGCGCTACGCCGCCTCGCGGATTTCTTCGATCCTGCGCGCATGGATGGCCTGTTGCTGCTGATCCGCACCGCACAGATTGCCGGCGAGGTGGGGCGCGGCGATTTCATGCTGGACCCGCTTGGCGCCATTCGCCGCCCGGAAGAAGGGGAGATTTCGCCCTATCTTTTCGGGGGCGTGCAAATCCTCTCGCCCGCGCTTTTCGCTGATGCCCCAAGCGGCGCCTTCAGCCTGAACCGGCTTTACAATCGCGCCATTGAAGCCGGCCGTCTTTACGGGCTGGTGCATGATGGCGTCTGGTTTCATCTTTCAACACCCGGCGATTTGGCCCATGCGGAAGCAACGCTGCGCACCGGCGTCGCCCGCCCCTTATTCTGAGCGCACCTGACCATGCGCGTTTTCGCCATTCCACCCGAACAGCGCTTTCTGGATGCTTTGGCGCAGGGGTTATTGGCGCAATGCCCGGGCGATGATCCAACCGCCCTTGCCCAGCATATGCTGCTGCTGCCGACACGCCGTGCTGCACGTGGTTTGCGTGAAGCCTTTCTGAAGGCCGCGCAGGGCCGCGCGCTTTTGCTGCCGCGCATGCGCGCCTTGCCAGGGCTTTCGGTTGAGGAAGCCGATGAACTTTCGCTGCCCGCCTTGCTTGATCTGCCCCCCACGGTTGCGCCGCTGACGCGCCAAGCGGTGCTGAGTGCGATTGTATCGCGCATTCCGCGTCATATCGGTGGGCCTTTGGGGGCAGAACAAGCCTGGTTATTGGCCGGCGAATTGGCGACATTGTTTGATGAAATCGCCTTTGAAGAAGCCGATCTTGATTTGATCGAAACCGCAAGCGGGGCGGATTTCGCGGAAAGCTGGCTTGCGCGGCTTGATGGTTTGGTGCCGGAAAAACTCGCGACGCATTGGCAAATCACGACGCGGCTGCTGCAAGCGGTGGTGCGCCAATGGCATGATTGGTTGGCCGCGCAAAACCTGATCGATCTTGGCGTGGCACGGGTGCGCGGGTTGATCGCGCAACGCCGTGCCTTTGAGGCAGCGCCGCCCGCGCATCCGGTGATGGCGGCTGGTATTGGCGCGGGCGGCACCATCCCGGCCGCGACCGCGCTGCTGCGCTGCATTGCCGCCTTGCCGCAAGGCTGCGTGGTCATGCAGGGCCTGCCGGAAAGTCTTTCCCCCAGCCTGTGGCAGGCGGTGCGGCAAGCCCCGACTCATCCCTTTGCTGGTCAGGCGAAAATGCTGGCCGATCTTGGCGTGGAGCCCATGCGCATCGCGCCATGGCCAGCGCGCCTGCCCGCCAGCGCGCCCGCAGATCGCAGCCACTTGCTGGCGCGCAGCCTGCGCCCCGCCGAAGGGCTTGATATCTGGCGAGAGGCTGACCCGGCGCGCTGGCAGGCAGCGCTGGCGGGCGTGACGCGCTTGCACGCGAGTGACGCGCAACAGGAAGCCGCCGCCATTGCCTTGCTGTTGCGTGAAGCGGTGGAAACTCCGGGCAAGCGCGCGGCGCTGATCACGCCGGATCGCGATTTGGCGCGGCGCGTTTCCGCAGAACTCGCCCGTCATGGCATTATTGCCGATGACAGCGCCGGCGCGCCGCTTGCTGATACGCCAGCGGCTGCCTTTCTTCGCCTGATCGGGCGCATGGTCGCGGAAAACTTCGCCCCGGCGGCGCTTTTGGCAGTGCTGAAACATCCGCTGGCGACCGGCGGCATGCAACGCGGTGCCTGGCTTGATGCCACGCGGTATTTGGAAAAGCGTGCTTTGCGCGGCCCACGCCCGGCCCCTGGTCTTGCGGGCTTGCGCGCCGCCCTACCAGCCGGGGCAGAGGATGCCCAGCGACTGATTACCGCGCTGGAGGAAGCCCTTGGCGATTTCACGCGCCTTCCCATGAGCCCCGCCCGCCCTGCGGGGGATTTGCTGGCGGCGCATTTGGCGGCCGCGGAAGCCTTGGCCACAGCCCCTGATTTGCCGGGCGGTTTGCGCCTTTATGCAGGTGAGGAAGGCGAAGCCCTGGCGCGGCATTTGGCGGAATTGGCGGATGCCTTGCGCGCGCTGCCGCCACTCGCCCCCGCGCAATGGCCGGCAGCGTTTGATGTCATGCTGGCGGGGCCGGTGGCGCCTTCGCTGCGCGCCACACGCGGTGGTACAGCGGCGGCGCATCCGCGCGTTGCGATCTTGGGCCTGCTGGAAGCGCGGTTGCAAAGTTTTGATCGGGTGATCCTGGGCGCGCTGGAAGAAAGCATCTGGCCACAAGCCACCGAACCCGGCCCCTGGATGAGCCGCCCCATGCGCCTGCAATTCGGCCTGCCCGCGCCGGAAGCACGCATCGGGCGCGTGGCGGCGGATTTTTTCTATGCGGCGGCGGATGCGCCGGAATTGGTTTTGTCTTCTGCTGCCAAGCGCGGCGGGGCGCCAAGCGTGCCCACGCGCTGGCTCACGCGTTTGGATACTTTCCTGCTGGGACAAGGAAATTTGACGCTGTCTTCCAGCCCAGCCGCACGCTGGGCGGCCGAACTGGATATGCCGCAGGCCGAAGCCACACCCTGGAAACGCCCAGCCCCCTGCCCGCCCCTGGACGCGCGCCCGCGTGTTTTGAGTGTTTCCAGCGCCACGCAGCTTATTGCGGATCCTTACGCCTTTTACGCAGCGCGCATTCTGAAGTTACGCGCGCTCGATCCGCTCGATGCTGAGATTGGCGCGCGTGAATACGGCACCATGGTGCATGATGCCATGCGTTTTTTCCTGACCGCCCTTGGCACTGGCTGGCCCGGACGAGAGGCAGCGGAGGCGCTATGGGCGAAATCCTGCGCCCAGGCATTGGCGACAGAGGCAGCGCGCCCCAGCGTGCAGGCATTTTGGGCGCCGCGCTTCGCCCGCATGGGAAATTTCATTCTGGATCAGG
>JBDKIR010000228.1:0-2972 GCA_039797035.1 Pseudomonadota bacterium
CGGCACAAAAGGCGGCGATACCAAGCCCCAGCCGGCGGGCATGGGCTTCGCGTTCCGCGAAAAAGCGCAGCCCCGCCCCTTGGCCGCGATAGGCAGGCAGCAGGACGCTTTCGCCAAAATAACAAACCCGCGCCAGATCTAACCCGGCACCTGTCAGTGCCTGTCGCACGGCGGTGCTGGCTTCAGTGGCGGGCTGGCAGGTGGCCATGCCCACCGCTGCCCCATCCGGCGTGAAAGCTGCCACCACCAGGGCGCCTGGGCTTTGCGCATAATCCGCCAGATAGCGGGCCTCATGCGCGGCATCACCCTCATATAAATAGGGCCATTCGCGAAAAACCTGGATGCGCAGATGACCAAGCAGATCCAGCTGCTCAGTGAGCGCGGGCCCGGAAAGCGTTTCAAACCGAAGCGACGATGCCTGCATGGCTGCGGTTTAGGGCAAATCGCGCGATTAGGGAATCACGCGCTGGCGATATTGGCCTTGTCCTGCGCGGCTTGCAGAAAGGCCATAAGCCCATCTTCCACCACCTTGCGGTCCAGATCGCGCAGAATGAAGACCAACCTGGACTGCCGGTCATGCCCTTCGGGCCAGGCGGGCAAACGGCTGGGGGGATGGAATAAATGCTGCACACCATGAATGGCGACGGGCTTTTCTTCCCCTTGCAGGTTCAAAATACCCTTGATGCGTAGCAGGCTTGTGCCACGGGTAATGGCAAGCATTTCAAGCCAACCGGCCAGACCTTCCCAGGGCAGGGGGTCCTTGAATGTCAGGCCGAAAGCATGGATGCGCTGATCATGCCGATTGGGATCATGGCCGTGGTCATGGTGATGGTCGTGGTGATGATGGTGATGATGATGATGATGGTGATGCGCCGCTTCGGCGGCCAGCCAATCGCTCACCTCCGCAATCTTGCTGGCGGGGGCAAAGGCACCAGCCCCAAACAAGAAATCCGGCGCGACATCCCCGGCCACAACATGCTGTAACGGCGCCCCAGGATTGAGCGCGCGCAGCCTGGCTTCAAGCGCGGTGATGGCTTCGGGGGCCGCGATATCCGTCTTGGACAGGATCAAGCGATCAGCGACCGCGGCCTGCTTGACCGCTTCGGTGGCGCTATCCAGCGTGGCATTGCCGAGTACCGCATCCACCAGCGTCACCACGCCATCCAGCTGGAAATGCCGGAGCGCCACCGGGTCACTCATCAGGGTTTGCAGAATGGGCGCGGGATCCGCGAGCCCGGTGGTTTCAATCAAAACCCGGCGGATTTCCTGGCCCGCTTCGGCCTTCAGCGCCAAATCCCGCAAGGCGCGCACCAGATCCCCCCGCACAGTGCAGCAAAGGCAGCCGGCATTGAGCAAGACCGTGTCTTCATCAAGCCGTTCCACCATCAGATGGTCCAGCCCGATTTCGCCGAATTCATTGATCAGCACAGCCGATCCCGCCATGGAAGGGTGCTTGAGCAAACGGTTGAGCAGGGTGGTCTTGCCGGCCCCCAGAAAGCCAGTGAGCACCGTGACGGGAATGGGCTTCATTTGCGGTAGAGCGCTTCAGGATCCATCAGCGGTTCCGCGATATTGACCAGCGCATCGTCACGAATGGCGCGATAAAAGCAGTTCCTTCGCCCCGTATGGCAGGCAACGCCCTGTTGATCGACCAGCAGAAGAATCGTGTCGCCATCGCAATCCAGCCGGAGATCGATCAGGTGTTGTACCTGTCCGGAACTTTCCCCCTTGCGCCAGAGTGCCTTGCGCGAACGCGAATAATAACAAACGCGCCCGGTTGTGAGGGTTTCGGCGACGGATGCCGCATTCATCCAGGCCATCATGAGCACTTCGCCCGTGTCATGCTGCTGGGCGATGGCTGGTATCAAGCCTGCGCCATCAAATTTCAGGGCGGCGAGCAGGGCATCGCGGGCCGCGGGCGCGGCGGGGGAAAAGGGGGCGTTCATATGTTATTTTATAACACTCACAATTCCTGCTAGAAAGAGGCATGCATGGAAGCGCCCACCCCCTGACATTACTGGAAAAAGCGGATGCGCTTTGCCAAAGGCGCGGGGTGCAATTGACCCCCTTGCGCCGCGAAGTGCTGCGCCTGGTGCTTGATGCGGAAGCGCCCATCGGCGCCTATGCCTTGCTCGATCAACTCAAGGAAAGTCGCGCCAAGGCGGCGCCACCCACCGTGTATCGGGCCCTGGATTTCCTGCTGGAACAGGGTTTGATTCATCGGCTGGAGCGGTTGAACGCCTTTATGGGCTGCGCCGAGGTGCTGGATGGGCATGACCATCATCACGATCATGCGCATGAGCATCCACACCAATTTCTGATTTGCCGAAACTGCGGCGTTACGCGAGAAATCTCGGACCATGCGGTGGCTGCCGCCATTGATGCAGCGGCGTCCAAGGCAGGTTTTACCGCCGCCCGGGCGACCGTGGAAATCGAAGGTCTATGCACAAAATGCGCCCCTTGAAAATGAGTGCTATCGCAAAATTGTTTTGAAAAATTTCCGAAATTCCGCTTTGTTTCGCTGATGCTCCTTGGGGCTTGGCGTTGCAGAAGGAAATCGGAAATGGGTCGCGAATTTTGCCGAGACATGCACAAGGCCGCCAGCACCTCAGGCTTTGTAGCCCTGGCCCTGTTAGGCGGCCTGATGCTGACATCGCCCAGCGCCGCGCAAACATCGGCCATCACCGGTGAGACTTTCACGGCCGGTACCACCGGCGCGCTGGCCCGTTTATGTGGCGCGACGGCGCAGGAACCGGCCTATGTCGCAGCCGTGCATTTCTGCCACGGCCTTCTGGTGGGGGCGGGGCAGACCAGCGATTCACTGCATCGGCGCAACGGCTCTGCACCGGGATATTGCTTGAGCGAGCCGTCACCAAGCCTTGATCAGGTCGCTGCGTCCTTCGTGGCGTGGTCTTTCGCCAATCCGCAATGGGATGGGCTGCGGGCGGCTGATGGCTTGATGCGCTTTGCCG
>JBDKIR010000229.1:0-6717 GCA_039797035.1 Pseudomonadota bacterium
CGATCTTGCCCCACAAATAGCCCCATATATTCTCGGTCATGATCGCATCGGGTTCGAAATGCTCGGACAGCATGCGATGCAGTGCAGTGAGGCGCGGCGTGATGGCGCCACTCAATTCGCCCAGCACCAGCGCACCGCGCCCGCCATACATGATCCGCCCCGGCGCCAGCCAATCGGCGCTGAAATTGACGAAGCAGCCAATGGTGCGCGCTTCGCCCAAAATGGGTGCGATCAACGCCTCACAAAGCCCGTTCTGCAACGAAACCACATAGCCGTCAGGCGCCAGATGCGGCGCGATGGCATGGCAGGCGGCTTCCGTATCCTGCGCCTTCACACAGAGCAGCACGCGGCGGAACTGACCCTTCAACGTTGCGGGCGTATAGGCAGGCGCGGAGATGCGGTGCGGGTCCACCGGGCCTTCAATGGTAAGGCCCACGGCCGGGTCGCGGATCGCGGCGACATGGTCTTCCACGATATCCACGAACACCACGGCATGGCGTGCGCGCACCAGCGCAGCCCCCAAAGTGCCGCCAATCGCCCCCGCGCCCCAGATCAGGATCGGGCCATGATCCACGGCGTCACGGATGGCGCGTTGTTCGGCTGCACTGGTCATCGCAATCTCCTTGCATTGCGGAGGCTGCCGCAAAGCGCCATCCCTTGCCAAGGGCAAGGCAAGGTCGCAGGCTGCCTTGTCCCTTATCGCGGAATCGCCCGCTTGCCCCACCCTTCCCTTTCCCGTCCATGACGCCGCGCTGGAACAGCCTGCCGGGCAATCTGCGCGGGGCGGTGCTGATGAGCCTGGCCGCCATGCTCTTTGCCGGGGAAGCGCTCGCGATCCGGTACATGAATGACCGTGGCATTCCGACCGCGATGCAGCTTTTCGCGCGATCTTTCGGGCAATTGCTCTGGGTCATGCCATTGTTGTTGCAGACCGGGCTTGCGGTTTTCAAAACCAATCGGCGCGGGCTGCATATCATGCGTGGCGCGGCCAGCCTGCTGACCTGGGGCTTCTATTTCCTGTCCTTCGTCTTCCTCGATCTCGCCACGGCCACGGTGCTTTCCTTCACCAATGTGATGTTCACCACGCTGCTGGCGGGGCCGGTCCTGAAGGAACATATCGGCACGGCGCGCTGGATTGGCACCATGGCAGGGTTTCTGGGCGTGGTGCTGATGCTCAGGCCCGGGGCAGAGATTTCCTTCATCGGCGTGGTGTTGGCCTTGGCTTCAGCGGCCAGTTGGTGCGGCATTACGCTTACTAGTCGGATGCTGGCGCAGACTGAGCCGAATGAAACCGTGCTGGCTTGGGTGGGCGTGGTGACCAGCCTTGGCATGCTGCCCTTCGCCATTTCCGCCTTCACGCCCGTTGGCGCTTTTGATCTGCTGTTTCTGCTGGCCTTCGCTGTCACGACCCCCGGCATCATCTGGCTACTGACCTCAGCCTATCGCGCGGGGGAAGCCTCTGCCGTCGCGCCTTTCCAATATCTGCGGCTTTTGCCCGTGGTCGGCTTTGGTTGGATCTTTTTTGGTGAAGTGCCCGATCCCTGGACCTGGCTTGGTGGCGGCATCATCCTGGCCGGCGCGCTGGTCATCACCATTGCCGAGACGCGCCGAAAGAACTGAGCGGAGGACACCATGGCCGAACCCATTGCGGCGGATCGCATCGAAATCACGGTGCTGGTGGATAATGTCACGGATAGCCTTTCCTCCACGCCGAATTTTGTCACGCGTGAATGGGTGCGCCTGCAACGCCAAGGGATGAAGCGCACCATGGGCGGCGCGCTATGCTGCGCCAATCACGGGCTATCCTTGGTGGTGCGCGCCGAGATCGGCGGCAAATCCCGCACCGTTTTATTTGATGGCGGCCCGGTGGATTACGCCGTGGAACGCAATGGCACGCGGCTTGGCGTGGATTTCGCGGCGATTGAGGCCATGGTGCTCTCGCACGGCCATTGGGATCATGCGGGCGGCCTGCCGAAGGCGATTGAAATGACGCGTGCTGCCAATGGTGGGCGCGCCGTGCCGTTATATTTGCATCCGGGGATGTTCCGCGAACGCGGCGGCCGTCAGCCCGATGGCGGGGTTTTCCCGATGGATCGGGTGCCTACGCCTGAAGGCTGGGCAGCGATGGGCGCCACGCCGGTTGTGGTGCGCGAGGAACACCTCATCGCCGATGGTTTTTATGTCAGCGGCGAAATTCCGCGTACCACCGCTTACGAAACCGGCCTGCCCGGGCAGGTGGCACGCGATGATGAAAACACCCCCTGGCAACCCGATGAATGGCTGACGGATGAACGCTTCATGGCGGTGCATCTGCGCGGCAAGGGGTTGATCGTGTTTTCCGCCTGCTCCCACACGGGCATTGTGAATGTGCTGCATGCAGCGCGGCGGCGTTTTCCTGACGTGCCGCTTTTTGCCGCGATGGGCGGGTTTCACCTATCCGGCATCAATGAACGCGTGATCCCTGAAACGGTGCGCGATCTCGGCAGCTTTGGCCTGACCTATCTTTTCCCCGCGCATTGCACCGGTTGGCGCGCGGTGAATGCGCTGGAACGGGCTTATGGCGAGGCGATGGTGGTGCCCGCGGCCGTTGGCAAAACCTTCACCCTGGTAGCCTGAGGCCGCATGATCCTCGCCCTTCAGGCACTGCCGCTGCTTCTGCTGATCAGCCTGCTGTTTTCTGGACGGGTAGCGCCAATACCCGCGGTTATTGCCGCGCTGCTGGCCGCCATTCCCGCCGCTTTCGTCTCGTTGCCGGCTGACCAGGCGCTGCCGGGCTTTCTGGGGGAGCAGATGCTGCGCGGGGCCTATCTGGCGCTGCAACCCATGGGGGTGGTTCTGGCCGGGTTGTTGTTCCACGCGGCTGTTTCGGGGCTTGAAGGGCAAGGTGATGGCATTGCCGCCACGCCAAGGCGTATTTTCATCGCGACCCTGCTGTTGGGCTGCTTCCTGGAAAGCGTGACGGGGTTTGCTGTGGGCGCGTTATTTGCCCTGGCGGCGCTCCGCAAAATGGGGCTGGGCGGCGCCCCGGCCGGGGCGATGGCCTTGCTCGCGCTCTGCCTTATTCCCTGGGGCGGGCTTGGCCCGGGCACGCTGCTTGGCGCCGCGCTGATTGGGCTGCCGGCGCAGGACATCGCCCAAATCAGCGCCTTGCCCAATGCCATCTGGGTGATCGTGCTGGGGCCGGTTTTGTGGCGGCTATGCGCGGCGGCCGGGTTTGCCGTGCCGGCGGCGGAAAAGCGCATACAAATGGCCTATCTGCTGGCGGTGGCGCTGCTGCTGGTGCTGTGCCATCGCATCCTGCCTTTTGAAGTGATCGGCATTGTCGCGACCGGCCTGCCGCTGATGCTGGCGCTGTGGCAGCTTGATCCGCCGCAGGATCGCGCCGCCTGGCGCCGCGCTTGGCAAAATCTGGCACCCTATGGGTTATTGACCGCCGCCCTGTTGTTGGCGCGCGCCGTGCCGCACCCGCCCGCTTGGCAGCCCTTTGCTGATCTGCCGGGCTTTCCCATCACCCATGTCTCCTTGGTGCTTTTGGCCGTGGCGCTGCTGCTGCTGGCCCGCCGGGCCGGTGCCATGGCGCTGGCGCAAGGCGCCCTCCGGCGCGGGCTCCGCCCTGCCCTGATCATGCTGCTTTACGTGCTGCTGGCGCGCTGGATGGGTGAAAGCGGCGCCACGGGCGCCCTGGCGCGGGAAGCCGCCGCCGCACTCGGGCCGCTCGCGCCCTATGCCGTGCCACCACTTGGCCTGATCGCGGGCATGGTGACGGGCACCAATGTCGGCTCCAACGCGGCCATGATGCCCGTGCAATACAAGCTTGGCTTGGCTGCGGGGCTGGCGCCCGCACTCGCGCCTGGGGTGCATAATTTCGCGGGCGCTGCCGGGGCTGGGATGTCCTTCGCGGTCACGGCGCTGATCTGCGGCCTCTTGGCGGATGGCACCAAGCCTGTGACCTTATGGCGCTTGCTGCTGCCATCGATCATGGCCGTGTTGGTGCTGGGCTGGGCCAGCATGGCGTGGCTGCGCTGAGCATTGCCCCCGGTTTCAGCCTTGCAGCAGCCGGACAACATCAGGGAAACCAAGCAGCACCAAATATCGCGTAACGGCATCTGGGCTGGAATCGGTAAACCCTGGTATTTCAACCCAGCAACAGGTCCTTTATACAAAAAGGGCTGAAGAAAAACGGTTTCCTACGGGAGGGATAAATGGCCATCTTCACACGCCGCGCCGCTCTGGCGCTTTCCACGGGTCTTTTGGCGGCGCCTGCCGTGCATGCGCAGGGTAATTTCCCGAACAAGCCCTTGCGCATCATTGTCCCCTACCCGCCCGGTGGCGTGACCGACATCATGGGTCGTTTGGCGGCCGAGGCGATGGGCCGTCAGCTTGGCCAGCCTGTCGTTGTCGAAAACCGCGCCGGCGCGGGCGGCAATATCGGCGCCATGGCCGCATCCCAGGCTGAGCCCGATGGCTATACGCTTTTCCTTGGCACCATGGCGACGCAGGGGGTGAACCCGATTCTCTACCCCGATCCGCGCTTTGATCCGCGCAAGGCTTTTGTGGGTGTGGGCATGATGGCTGATATGCCCAATGTGCTGACCTGCCTGCCGCGCCGCTACAACCCGGCCAATGCCCGCGAAGCCATTGCCCGCGCCAAGGCGGAAAAGGGCAAGATGCTGATGGGCACCGTGGGCAATGGCTCCTCCGCCCATCTTTCCCTCGTGATGCTGGAAAAGCTTGCCGGGGTGGAATTTGTCCATGTGCCCTATCGCGGCTCTGCCCCGGCTGTCGCGGCATTGCTGGCGGGTGATCTTGATCTGCTGTTCGACGCTTCGGCCACATCCGCCCCGCATATCCTGCAAGGCTCCATCAAGGCCCTGGCCGTCACCATGAACCGCCGCATCGGTGCCCTGCCCAATACGCCGACGCTGGAGGAAGAAGGTGTCGCCGGTTATCATTTGAGCGTTTGGAACGGCGTCTTTACCCAATCCCGCGTGCCCGCGCCCATCCTGGCCCGGCTGCAGGATGCCTTCACCAAATCCATGGACGCCACGATGCTGGATAAGCTCAAGGCCAATCACACTGAACCGCTCATTATTCCCTCGGCCGAGTTGCAGCCTTGGCTCGATCGGGATGCTGAGCGCTGGGGACGTGTGGCCCGGGAAAGCGGCATCAAGATCGATTGAGCACGCCGGACCACCAGCCTGACCAAGGCCAAATGCCATGAGCCTTGGTACGGATGAAGCGTTGCGCCATCTCAGGCGCGATGCCGTGCTGAAGCGCGTGATCCGCCAGGTGGGCCCCTGCACCCTCAAGCCCGCCCGGCGGCAACCCTATGAAGCTTTGGTGCGTGCCATTGCGCATCAGCAGGTGCATGGCCGGGCGGCGGAGGCCATTCTTGGCCGCTTCATCGCGCTTTGCCCGGAAGGTGATTTCCCCGCGCCTGAAGCCGTGCTGGCGCTGACACCGGAAGCCATGCGCGGTGCCGGGCTTTCAGCCAATAAGGTGCTGGCCATTCGCGATATTGCTGAAAAGGCCGCGCTGGGTGTGATCCCTGATCGCGCGGCGGCGCGGCGGCTTTCCGATGCGGCGCTGATTGAAAGACTGGTGGCGCTGCGCGGCGTTGGGCGCTGGACGGTCGAAATGCTGCTGATTTTCACCCTCGGCCGCGCCGATATTCTGCCGGTGGATGATTTCGGCGTGCGCGAAGGCTACCGCGTGGCAGCTGGTCTGCCCGAACAGCCAAAGCCAAAGGCCCTGGCTGCCATCGGGGAAGCCTGGGCGCCGTTTCGCACCACCGCAGCCTGGTATTTATGGCGCGCGGCGGATCTCGCGAAAGAAGGTGGCTTCAAGGCGCCGGCCGCCATCTGAAACCGGCCGGGGTCGTCCCGCACTGTCGGCATTTACCCGATCAATTCGGCGCAAAGCCTTGGAATATGCTGACCAAAGGGGAAAAAACCCCGGCTGGCCAAGGGCCAACACGCCTGATCCCATGCGCGGCGGATCACTACCGCACCGGACTGGCGCAAGGCATCCGCCACCCAGCCAATCGGCGCTTCGGGCACCACCAGCCGCTTGCCCGCCACAAGCGCGGGCAGATCATCCAGCGCAACACGTTCCGCCGCCACGCCGAAATGCCGCGCGGCGCGGCTCAGCCCATCTTCCAGGGCGCCATCAACAAAACGCTGCACGACCAGCGCGGCGCCGAGTGGTGACCGAGCTGCGGGGCAGGCAATGCCAAGCACGCGCTGCACCTCAAGCCCCACCAGCGGCAGGCTTTCAGGGTGCAAATCATCCTCATGCACCAGCAACACTACCGGCCCCGGCGGCGGCGCGGGCAAAGCGGAGATTGGCCGTGGCGCGGGCGGATCAGCTTCCTGCAAGGGCGCTGGCGTTTCATTCAAGGCGCCCACTGGCGCAAAGCGCCCCCCGGTATGGCGCGCGATATTCTCAGCCCGCGCCACATAATGCTTGCCCTTGGTATGCAGCCCAGCCACCCAACGCCAAGACAGCGTATTGGACGCCGCATCCCCATCCAGCAAATGCCGCAAGAAAAAATCCGCGCCCAATTCCCAAGGTAAGCGCAGCGTGAAAATCCAGATGCTGGCAAACCACATGCGCGCGTGATTATGCACATAACCGGTTTCAACCAATTCCTGCACCCAGGCATCAAAGCAGGCGATGCCGGTCTGTCCTTTAATCGCCGCTTCATAGCCCTCGGGC
>JBDKIR010000230.1:0-12432 GCA_039797035.1 Pseudomonadota bacterium
CACCGGCAAGCCGGTGACCGCACGCACCTCAGCCAGAATGGCCAGGCCTTCCGCCATGCCAATGCCGCGCGCAGCGGAAACACTGGTGCGATTGGCCTTGTCGAAGGATGATTTGTAGATCAGCGGCACACCGGCGGATGCGGCAATTTCCTTGAGCGCAGCAGCGGTTTCCAAAGCATGGGCGCGGCTTTCAATCTGGCAGGGACCGCAGATGAACACCAAAGGCAGATCATTGCCGAAGGTAACATTGCCCGCCTTCACATGGCGCATCATACCAGGCGCGCCTGCCGCACCGCCGCACCGATGAAGCCCGCAAAAAGCGGGTGCGGTTCAAAGGGTTTGGATTTCAATTCCGGGTGATACTGCACGCCGATGAACCAGGGATGGTCGGGATATTCGACAATTTCCGGCAGCACGCCATCGGGCGACAGCCCGGAAAAGCGCAATCCCGCCGCTTCCAGCCGATCACGATAGGCGATGTTCACCTCATAGCGGTGGCGATGGCGTTCCTGGATTTCCGGCGCATCACCATAAACGCGACGCACAAGCGAGGATTCCGCGAGCTTTGCCTGATAGACACCAAGCCGCATGGTACCACCAAGATCAGTATCCGCGTCGCGGCGTTCCACCTGATTGCCGCGCTGCCATTCCGTCAGCAGACCAACAACGGGTTCCGCACATTGCCCGAATTCGGTGGAAGACGCGCCCTTCAAGCCAACAAGATTACGCGCCGCTTCAATCACCGCCATTTGCATGCCAAAGCAGATGCCAAAGAAGGGCAGCTTGCGTTCACGCGCAAAGCGCACGGCTTCAATCTTGCCTTCCGTGCCGCGTTCACCAAAGCCGCCTGGCACCAGAATGCCATGCACATGTTCCAGCCGGGCCAAGGCTTCCGCGTCATTCTCGAAAATCTGGCTATCCACCCAATCCAGCTTCACGCGCACATTATGCGCGATACCACCATGCACCAGCGCTTCAGACAGCGACTTATAGGCATCAAGCAGATTGGTATATTTGCCGACAACGGCGATCGTCACTTCACCTTCCGGTGACTTGATCGCATTCACGATACGCTGCCAGCCAGACATATCAGGCTCCCCAAAGGCGGAGAGCCCGAAATGCCGCAGCACTTCCACATCCAGCCCTTCAGCATGATAGGCCAGCGGCACTTCATAAATGGTGCTGGCATCCAGGGCGGGGATCACGCTTTCGGGACGCACATTGCAGAAGAGCGCAATCTTGCGCCGTTCATTTTCAGGGATCGGGCGATCACAACGGCAGAGCAGAATCTGCGGCTGAATGCCAAGGCCCAGCAATTCCTTCACGCTATGCTGCGTGGGCTTGGTCTTCAATTCGCCGGCTGAGGGAATATAGGGCACCAGCGTCAGATGCATGAAAATGCTGCGCTGCGGGCCAAGTTCATTGCCCATCTGCCGAATGGCTTCCAGGAAGGGCAGGCTTTCAATATCGCCAACCGTACCGCCGATTTCGACCAGAACGAAATCATAGCCGTCGGTTTCCGCCTGGACGACTTCCTTGATCTTATCCGTGATATGCGGAATGACCTGCACCGTCCCGCCCAGGTAATCACCACGACGTTCGGCCGCGATCACATCCGAATAAATGCGGCCCGTGGTCCAATTATCCGCCTTGCGCGCATGCACGCCGGTGAAGCGTTCATAATGGCCCAGATCAAGGTCGGTTTCCGCGCCATCATCGGTGACGAAAACCTCCCCATGCTGATAGGGGCTCATCGTCCCTGGATCCACGTTTAGGTAGGGATCAAGCTTGCGCAGCCGAACCTTGTAACCACGCGCCTGCAACAGCGCGCCAAGCGAAGCGGAAGCGATACCCTTACCGAGTGAGGAGACCACGCCGCCGGTGATGAATACGAACCGGGTCATGGGCGACCTTGATAACCCATTGGTCGATTCGACGCCAGCTTGGCGATCTGGCGCCCCGCCTTAGCCGCTTCGTAACGGTTTTCGTGTTCACTGATCCGCCCGGGCCCTTATCCCAACCTGCCCTTGATCGGAACGGCCTATGAAAATCACAACCCGACCTGATGGGGCCCTGATCGCCATCCCCGAAGTGGGCGATCTGGTGCGCCTGACACGCGATGAGGCCGGCCCCTTGGTCACTGCCAGGGCCGGCGAATGGGGGCGGGTTTTGCGCGTCAGCCAGCAGCATCGGCTCGACATCAACCTGGCGGGTTATTCGCGGCCGCGTGGCGTCGCCCTTGGCATGATCAGTGATTTTCCCGCCATCAATGTGGTGCTCTGTGATGAGCACGGCCTGGCGATTGACGGGCGCAATTGGGGCAGCTGGGATGAACGGCGGGGCGGCAAGCCGCGCACCGGTTCCGGTAACAGGTAACCGCGGTACCAGAAGGTGCTAAGCCGGCATCAAGGCGCTGCGTCCAGCGCCTCATTTGCCAAAAAATACACTATATCAACAGGATAACGCGCCATCGCGCTAGGATCGGGATGGTCCGCGCAAACCCGCGCCCCGACCGGCAGCGCGCATCTCCTTCCAATTGGCCCATTTGGGCAGATCCAAAGCCACGCCACGGTGATCGCAGGGGATGACATTGGTCACCGGAAAATCATTCACCTGGGCCATGGCGACCCCACGCGGCCGCGAATAGCCCGCAAGCAGGATATCAAGGCTCCCCCTTCCAGTGATGCGCAATATCCTGCCCCATTCCCCGGCCCGAGCCGTGACCTCAGGCCCAGGCTCGTCACGCGTCAGCCGCACCAGGTCATCTGGTTCAAGGATAGGGCTGACCCGGCCGTCCGGATGGTAATGGAATTTCATGCACTCTCGCCTCGCCCCAATTCTTAATCTTTATTCAAAATTTGTGATATAGAAATTATTGGCCCGTGAAGCCCTGGCGGCCCCAGCGCGACATCCACCGGCGAGCCCGGTCATTCTTTAATTTACTTGACAAAATGTACATAATTCTGCGATATTAACGGGTCTGAGGATAGGACCAATGTTGTCAGATCTTACCATTCGCGCCACAGCCCCGCCGGAAACGCCGCGCCAACCCGCGCGTGCTGCCGGCCCTGACCGCCCGGCAGGCTCCGCACCGCCCGCCGTGGCACCGGATGTCGGGCCCGCCAATCCACGCCTCAGGATTGATCGCGATTTGGGTATGGTCGTGATCGAATTCCGCGATGCCGCGGGCAGGATTTCGGTCAGCCTGCCGACACCCAGGGAAATTGAGGCCTATCGCGCAGCCGTGGTTTATGGCGCCGAATTGCCCGATGATTGCCGTGGCATGAACCGGGCCCCTGATGCCCCCATGGCAGCCCGTCCCACCATTCCAACGCCCGAAGCCAGCAGCGCAGCGCCTGCTACAACGTCACATGAAGGCTTGAACCGCGTCGCCTGAAGCCGCAGCCAAGCTCTGCTGACCGGCGCCGCCGCCCCGGCACAAGCGGTTCAATTCGGCGCCTTGGCGCGGACCGTCTTTACTTCCTGCACCAGCGACCAAACCCGATTGGCATCCATGCGGGTTTCCGGATCATTCAACAGACGATCCAGCTCTGCCAGCTTGCGCAACATTTCGGCGTCAGACATCCGCCATCTCCGTCAGGGCAGTCATTCGCCCGCCTAGCCCGGCATGATCCCGCCGGGTCGCGATCAACTGCCCCAAATCATGGGTTTTCCGAAGCCAAGGGCGGCAGAGCATTCCATCCGACCGCCCCCAACCTGGTGCCGACATAATCCATCGACGAAGACACTATCTCCGCCAAAAGCGTCCAAATCATGGAGCGATTCCGGCCAGGAGAAGGCTTATGTCGCCAGTGTATCAGGCCGCAAGCCGCGCCGCGCGCACGCCGCGCATCCGCCCGCCGGGAATGGCGCCCTTGATCGCCGCCGCCATATCCGCCGCCGCCAAAAGGCTGTTCCAGGTGACCCCGGTTTCAACGCCCATGCGGCGGAACATCCAAACCACGTCTTCCGTCGCGACATTGCCGGTGGCGCCAGGCGCGAAGGGGCAGCCGCCAATGCCGCCCGCCGCACTATCAATCACCCGGCAGCCGGCCGCATAGGCCGCCGCCACATTCGCCACGCCCATGCCGTAAGTGTCATGGCCATGGAAGGCAAAGCGATGGCCCCAGGCGCCCTGCGCCTTTTCAAAAATCCGCCGCACCTGATCGGGGCTGGCATTGCCGGTGGTGTCCGCGAGGGCGATTTCCATCTCCGGGTTCAGCGCCACAATGCGTTCCACCCAATCCAAAGCCTCAGCATCCTCCACCACGCCATCAAAGGGGCAATGGAAGACGCAAGACAGGTTGAACCGGATCAGCGTGCCCTTGGGCGTATCGCGCACGAGGGAGGCCAATTCAGCAAAGCTTTCTTCCCGCGTCCGGTTGAGATTGGCCTTGTTGTGCCCCGCCGTCGCCGACATGAAAAAGCCCAAGCGTTCCGCGCCCCCGGCAAGCGCCGCATCAAAGCCGCGCCGATTGGGCACCAGCACGGTGCTTTCCAAGCCCGGCAACGTCTTGGCGAAGGCCAGCACCGCCGCGGTATCCGCCATTTGCGGAATGGCCTTGGGCGAAACGAAGGACCCGATTTCCATCCGCCTGAGCCCGGCATCATAAAGCGCCTGGATGAGCGCGATTTTCACCTCGGTCGGCACGAAATCGCCGGTGATGGATTGAATCCCGTCACGCGGGGCGACTTCGCTGATGGTCACCTTGCCGGTCATGCCTGCTTCTCCTTCGCTTCACCCAGTAATTCACCAAACACATGGTCATTATGCGCGCCCGCCGCCGGGCCTGGCCAGCGCACCACATCACGCGGCGCCACGCCATCAAAGCGGAAGGGCGCGGCCGGGTGCAGTACCTGGCCCAGCAGCGGGTCCGCCACTTCCATCACCCAGCCGCGTTCGCGGAAATGCGGGTCATTGGCGCAATCGGCCATGTCATAAAGCCGCGAACACGGCACTTCGGCCGCTTCCAGAATGGCCTCGGCCTCCGCGGCGGGTTTGGTGCGGGTCCAGGCGGCGATAGCGGTATCGAGTTCCTCGACATTCTCACAACGCAGCCCATTGGTGGCGAAGCGTTCAGCCTCGGCCAATTCGGGGCGGCCAATCGCGGCCATCAGGCGGCGGAAGATCAAATCGGAATTGCCGGCCACGCAAAGCCATTTGCCATCGGCGCAGGGGTAGGTGTTCGTCGGCGCCGCGGTCTTGATGGCCGCACCCTGCGGCTGCCGCACCCAGCCGAATAGCCCATATTCCGGCAGCATGCCCTCCATCAGTGAGAACACGCTGCTCACCAGATCCACATCCACCACGCGGCCCTTGGCATTGGGGTCGCCCTTCACCGCCCAGCAGGCGGAAACCACGGCCAGCGCGCAATACATCCCGGCCAAATCATCGCTGATGGAAACCCCGCAACGCGGCGGCGGCAGCGCCTGTTCACCTGGATGGCCCGTGAGGTGCCGAAGGCCCCCCATGCCTTCGCCAATCGCGCCAAAGGCCGGCTTGTCCTTATAGGGGCCGTCCTGCCCATAGCCGGAAATCCGCCCGATCACGAGGCGCGGGTTTTCCCGATGCAGCACTTCCGGCCCCAGGCCGATACGTTCCAGATAGCCCGCGCGGAAATTCTCGATCAGCCCATCGGCACGGCGGAGCAGCGCAATCAGCTTGGCGCGATCCTCGGGCTTTTTCAGATCAAGCGTAACACTGAGCTTATTGCGCCCATGCACGCTGAACCACACGGCATTGCCATTAATATTGCTGCCCCAGCCCCGCACCGGGTCCCCGCCCGGCGGTTCCACCTTGATCACCTCAGCGCCCAAATCCGCCAGAAGGCGCGTGGCGAAAGGGGCGGCGATGTAATGGCCAAGCTCCACGAGCTTGAGGCCAGCGAGGGGAAGGTTCGGGGTGGCGGCGGGCATGGCCTGGGTTTAGCGGAGAATGCGGGCGCAGGAAATCGGCGCCATTGCAACGGAAAAGCAATCTTTGGCGGCTATGCTGATTGAGGTCGCCGAAATAACGCGGCCCAGTCTCTCCCATTGGGCGCCATCTGGAATATGCGGCGCCGCATCCCCCCTCTCTGGATGCAAGCTCCTCACGGGGGTGGGGCCTTGGCGGTCTCACCCCTGTTTTTCCTTGCGCCGGGCGATCTCTCCGCCGGACGGGTTCCAGAACCGTCCATTTTGCGGCAGGCTCTGGTCGGAACCCGCAAGGATACCCTGATGACTGAAGAAGAAATCCTGGCCCGCGCCGCAGGCATTACCACTGGGCTTATGTCGCACCCCAAGGAAGTGGCGGAAGCCATCGCTGCCTCGCGCCGCATGGCGGCCGCCTTCACGCGCCCGGCCGATGAAACTGCCGAACCCATGCCAGCCTATGCCGCGCCAGTTTCAGCCAAGGGATCACGCGCATGAAGGCCCCGCATGAGCTTTCGCTGACTGAGGCTTCCGCCGCCATTGCGCGTCGGCGTATCTCACCCGTCGAATATCTGGATGGGCTGCGCGCCCGTGCAGAGGATGTCGGCGGCAAGGTCAATGCCATTGTGCGCCCCTTGTGGGATGAAGCGCGCGAACAGGCGGTAAAGGCCGGGCGGCGTATCGCGCGCAGCGGTCAGCGTTCCGCCATTGATGGCTTGCCGGTGGGGCTTAAGGACATCATCGACCTCGCCGGGCATCCGACCACCTGCCATTCGCGCATTTTGCTGGATAACCAGAAAAGCGCCGATGCGGCGGTGGTTGCCCAACTTCGCGCGGCAGGGGCGATTTTCCCGGCCAAGCTCGCCACGCATGAATTCGCCATTGGCGGCCCGGCTTTTGATCTGCCCTTCCCGCCGGCCCGCAACCCCTGGAATACGGGACATCATCCGGGTGGCTCCTCCTCCGGATCGGGTGCGGCGGTTGGGTCCAGCATCCTGCCCGCCGCGCTTGGCACCGATACCGGCGGTTCCGTGCGCCATCCCGCCAGCCATTGCGGCATTGTCGGCATGAAGGCGACTTATGGCCTGGTTTCGCGCCGTGGTGTGTTCCCGCTCGCCTTCACGCTGGACCATGTCGGCCCCATGACGCGTACGGTTGCCGATAATGCAATGCTGCTCAGCCTTATGGCGGGGCATGATCCGCTTGATCCTGGCAGTGCCGCGCACAAGGCGGAAAATTATGCACGGCATCTGAAGAAAGGCCTGAAGGGCCTGACCATCGGTTATGTGCGCCACTTCCACGAAAAGGATCAACCGGCTTCGGCGGAAATGGCGGCGGCGCTGGATGCGGCGGCGAAGCTGATGGCCAAACAAGGGGCCAAGATCAAAACCGTCACGCTGCCATCCCTCACGGAATTCGCTGGCGTCAATCGCGCCATTCTGCTCTCGGAAGCCGCAGCCATTCACGGCAAATGGCTGCGCGAACGCCCAGGCGATTACGCCAATATCACGCTGCGCCGTTTGCTGCCGGGGCTATTCATGCGTGCTGAGGATTATGTGCAGGCGCAGCGGCGGCGGCGGGAATTGGTGGCGGCCGTGGAAGCTGCCTTTGCCGAAGTGGATCTGCTGCTGACCGCATCTTCCATGGATGCCGCCTGCAAGATCGATGATCCGGAAGCGGTTGAAATCACCTATCCGCGTCAGGCCCGCACACCCTTCAACGTCACCGGGCATCCTGCCATGACGATGATGTGCGGTATTTCAAAAGCGGAAGGCCTGCCGCTTTCCCTGCAATTGGTCGGGCCAAGCTTTGCGGAAGCGACGCTCTATCGCGCTGCCGCCGCCTATGAACAGGCCGCGCCTTGGAAGGACATGCAGCCCGCGCTGTGATCCGTCGCTTTTTCCCGACCGGCTTCATTGACCGGCGCTGGCGCCATATGGCGCTGGTGCCGTTGCTGTTCTTCGTCCTGGCGCTGGCCTTTCGCAGCTTTTCCTTCGTGGCCGCCGTCATTGATACGGATGAGGGGCTTTATATGCTCCAGGCGCGGGAATGGCTGCGCGGGGGCTGGCCGCTTGTTGCTGTGTGGGACATGCACCCGGTGGGTGCGCCCGCGATTTTCGCTGCCGTCATGGCGATTTTTGGTGATGGCATTTGGGTATTGCGGGCGCTTGGCGCCGCCTGCGTCGCCGGCACAGCCACCGCCTTGTTCAGCGCGGTGCGTTTCACCGGCGGGCCGCCCGCCCTTGGGCTGGCCGCGGGCGGGCTTTACATCGCCCATAGCGGCCTGCTGGGTGGCCTTGCCACCAACACGGAAATTCTTTTTACGCCCTTGACCAGCTGGGCCATGGCGATCGGGTTACGCAGCACGGTCCGGGCTTTGGAAAAAAACCAGCCCCCCAGCCAATGGGATATCGTGCTGACCGGCTTGCTGATCGGTGGCGCTCTTTCCATCAAGCCCGTCACTTTTTTTGAAGGCTGCCTCGCCTGGCTTTTGTTGGTAGGTCCCGCCTATCGCGCCGGGTTGATGGATCTGCGGCGCCTGGCCGCTGCGGCGCTGCTTTATGCCATGATCTGCGCACTCCCAACCGTGATCTTCGGCTTGGTCTATTTTTGGCGTGGTGAATTTGACCTGTTTGTTGAAGGCGCTTTCCTTGCGCCGCTGCGCTACGCCGGCAAAAGACTGAGCCTTGGCGATTCGTTCCGCTTCGCGCTGGTCGCGGTATTATCCTTGCTTTGGGCTTTTCTGCTCGCGCTGCCCGCCTTGCTGCGCCCACGCAATCAGCATGGCCCGCTTGCCTTGCTGCGCCGCTTCGGATTTTTATGGTTTCTGGCCGCGAGCGCGGCTGTCATCATGCCGGGGCAATTCTATCAGCATTATTTCCTGATCTGGTTACCGCCACTGTCGCTTCTCGCGGCCCTCGGCGCACGGCATTTGGCGCGCATGTTGCGCCCCGGCGTTGTGGTTCTGGGCTTTCAACTTTTGGTGGGGGCCATCGCGCTGGATGCCTGGCGCGTCGCTGCGCTGCCCCGGCTGGAACGCGGGATTGGCCTTGGCGCGCCTGATCCCGTGCGGCGTACCGCTGAAGCGGTCATGCAGGAAATCGATCCGGGCGATGCGATCTGGGTCATCAATTATCACCCGACCGTCTATGTGCTGGCGGACGCGGCGCTCCCCACACGCTATGCCTTCCCCGCGCATTTGGCGGGCCCCTATTATCGTGTGACTGGCATCGATTCCTACGCTGAAATCACGCGCATTCTGGAAAGCCATCCGCGCGTTCTGGTGCTGGATCGTGGTTGGTGGCCAACGATACGCCGCCGCGCGGCTGTACTCGTGGAAGCGGCGCTGGAAGAACAATATGAATTGGTGGCAACCGTGCCGGAAGAACGCGGGCCGGTGGAAATCTGGCGCTTACGCTAATCAATGCTGGTGTCGCTTTTACGTAACAGCATGCGGCAAGCCTTACCGCAGCGAATTCGCAATTTGTATTGCTGCCTGGGGTGATCCGTCCATCAGCACGGACCACCCCATCAGGCGAAAGACCTATTCCTTAACAGCCGCGTCGCGGGAACCCGCCGCGCCGCCGCGCAGATAGACCATGAGTTTTTCGATGGCCGCTGTCTTGTCACAGCGGTCAATCGCCGCCGCTTCCGCGGCCAAACGGTCCAGCGCCAATTCATAGATCTGGCGTTCACTGAAGGATTGGTCGGGCTGGCCGGCATTACGGAACAGGTCGCGCACCACTTCCGCGATCTGAATCGGATCACCGGAATTGATCTTGGCTTCATATTCCTGGGCACGGCGGGACCACATGGTGCGCTTGATACGCGCGCGGCCCTTCAAGGTATCCAAGGCAGGCTGGAAGCTTTGCGCGGTGCAAAGCTTGCGCAGGCCCGAGGAAGATGCCTTGTTCACCGGCACACTGAGCTTCATGCGGTTTTCCTCAAAGGTCACTTCAATGACCTGCAAGGAATAGCCAGCTGCTTCAACGGTCTTGATGCCCTGCACCGAACCAACGCCATGGGTCGGGTAAACGACGTAATCACCCGCCTTGAAATCCTCCTTGGGGGCGGGGGGCGGCTTGGGCGTTGAAGGCGGCATGGGCATACCAGGACGGGGTGGCCCACCACCCGGCGGACGCATGCCCAATTGCGTATTGGGGCGCATGGTCGGGGGCGGCGGCGATAGGGGCGAAATGCTGGGCGGCGGCGCCGGGCGCGGCGCAGGCGCGGGCGAAGGTGGCGTCACCATGGCGACAGGCGGCATGGTGTCGAGCGTCTTGGCCGCCATTGAAGCCGGCGCTTCTTCCGCTGCGGGGGTATCTTCCACCGGCGGCTTCGGCTTGGTGGCAGCCTTGGCGGCGGGCTTCGGCGCAGTCTCAGCCTTGGTCACCGCTTCCGGCGCCGGGGCGGGATCTGCCGCAAGCGGGGCGGGGGCTTCGGCCTCCGCACGCGCCGGGGCTGACTTGGTGGCGGGCTTCGCGACAGCTTTCGGCGCAGCGGCGGGTGCAGCGGCGGGTTTTGCGGCTGCCTTAGGTTGCGCCGGGGCCTTGGGTGGCGGATCCGCCTTCACGGCAGGCGCTACCACCTTGGCGATCGGTTTCGCTTTTTCCGCACCCGCAGGCTTGGCCGCGGCTTGCGGCGCTGGCTTGGCAGCCGGCTTCGCGGCAGGCTTGGCAGCGGCTTTTGGCGCCGGCTTGGCGGCTGGCTTCGGCGCTGCCTTGGTCACGGGTGTGGCGGCAGGCTTTTTGGCCGCGGGCTTGGCCGCCACCTTGGTGGCCGGCTTTGCAGCAGGCTTGGCAGCGGCTTTTGCCGCAGGTTTGGTATTGGAAGAAGCTTTTTTCACAGGTACCTTCGCGGCGGCTTGCGCCTTTGGAGCTGGTTTTTTCTTCGCCGCTGGCTTTGCCGTGGTACGCGCCGCCTTCGCACGCCCTTTGGAGGACGCCTTGGACACTGTCTTCCGTGTCATATGCAGGACTCCCAACGCAGAACCCGGGCAGGATGTAACCCGGTCGAGAATGCAGCCCTTCAGGTCCAGCCCGCAGCTAACGCGCACGGGAAAACCCTAGCGGGGAAGTCCTTTGATAACACAAAAAAACCGTCGCGTCACGCGGCGGCGGCGGCATTCAGGCAGGCTCCGGCCATGCCGGGCTGCCGCCTGCCAGCGCTGATGGGTTTAGGGCTTGCCGGGATTGGGGCTAAGCAACGCCTTCTTGCCCGGTTTGTCCTTCCAATCATCGGCATCGGCCGGCGCTTCCCCCTTGCGGGTGATATTGGGCCATTGCTGGGCGTAATCGCGATTGAGTTCGACCCAAGGCGTTGCCTTGTCATCACTATCGGGCAGGATGGCTTCTGCTGGGCATTCCGGCTCACACACGCCGCAATCGATGCATTCATCGGGGTGAATGACCAGCATATTCTCCCCGACATAGAAGCAGTCCACGGGACAGACTTCTACGCAATCCATGTATTTGCAATTGATGCAATTCTCGGTGACGACATAGGTCACTGGCGCTGATCCTTGGTACTGGGCCTGTCAACAACCCCAGCAAGATGGCCGGAGCGGCGTCACTCGACAAGATGGCGTGACGCATGGCTGTGTCCTGAAATGACGATTTCAGTCAAGCACCTCATAAAGCGCCCGGGCTTCGCTGGCGGGCCCGCGCCGTGCGGCCAGCGCCAAGACCCGCCAGACCACGACCTGCCCCGAGGCCCCCTGCCCCAGGCTCAGGGTCAGGATATCGCCGACCCTTAGCTTGGCATGCGGCTTATCAGTGGGTTGGCGATTGAGGCGCGCGACGCCCTTTTCCACCAAACGGGCGCATTCCGCGCGCGTTTTGCGGAACCTGGCGCACCAGAGCCAGGCATCCAGCCTTTGATAATCCCGCCCTTCCGCCTCTGCCGCCACCGGCGCTGCTCAATCCTTTTTGAGCTTCAACGCGGCGAGGACCGCAAAGGGGCTATCCGGGCGCGGCATGGGCGGCAGGCTGATGCGATCCTCACGCGGTGGCCTGGGGCCCCGTGGCCGATCACCGCCACCCTTGTGATGGCCCTGATGGCGCTGCTGATGCTGCTGCTGACCCTCTGGCCGAGGGCGGCGATCCGGGCGTTGCTCGGGCCGTTGCTCTGAAGGCGCGGGCGGGCGCTGTTGATCCGGAGCGCCGGCACCAGCCCCTTCAGCGGGAGCCGCGGCCTCCGCCGGGCGGTCTTCACGCCGACGCTGATCCGGACGAGGCCCACGCCGATCCTGGCGCCGGTCATCACGCCGCTGGCCCTGCTGGTCCTCACGGCGCGGCCCATGCTGACGCGGCTCAAACCGCGGCGCGCGCTGCTGGCCGATACGCGCCGGGGCGGGCGGGCCGAATTGCTTGTCGTCCAGGGTTTCCGCCGGCATGAGCCTGAAGCCCATGGCATCCAGCACCGGGCCAAGGTTTTCGCCCTTGATTCCCAAGCGGCTGGCCAGATCACCGGGCAGCAGGGCGGGCGCCTTGCGGGTCAAATGCCCCAATTCGCCAGCGATGC
>JBDKIR010000231.1:0-6983 GCA_039797035.1 Pseudomonadota bacterium
GAGCGCGATGCGCCCGGCCGGCAGGCTATCGGCTTCCAGCGCCGCGTTCACCGAACAGGCGGTGCGCGCATTCAGATTGACCAGGCCCATGGAATTGGGGCCGAGCAAGCGCACGCCCGCCGCTTTCGCTGTTGCCAACAGTCTTTCCTGCAGGGCGCGGCCTTCCGGCCCGGCCTCGGCAAAGCCATCGGCCAGGATGGCGGCGACCGGAATGCGCTTTTCCGCCACCGCCGCGATCTGGCCTTCCACATGCTGCGTACCAAGCAGCAGATAGGCGAGGTCAATCTCCCCCGGCACATCGGCCAGGCGCGGATAGGCGCGTTCGCCCAGAATCGTCTCGGCGCTTGGGTTGATCGGGAAAAGCTCTCCGGTGAAGCCGTGCTTGCGCAAATAGACTTGGGCGCGGGCGGTCAGGCGCTTCGGGTCCGATGATCCGCCAATCAGCGCGATACGACGTGGGTTGAGCAGGGCAGAGGCAAGCCGATCCATGGTATTTTCCGTCAGGGAGGAAAGGGGGTGATACAGCCTTCAACTGGGCTGGGGGGAGGGGCAAAATGCAGCGCCATGAAGGCGGCTTCCGGCGCGGTGGCGGGAAGGGCGTTCAAGGCGATGTCTTGCAAGGTGACATCTCCGGCGACAATCCTGCTGCGGGTCGCCTGCCGGGCCAGCAATTCCCGTGTGGGGCGCAGCAGAATGGCCCGATGATCCGCCGCCTGCCCATCCAGCCCGTCGAAAATCACCAGCGCTGCCGGGCGTGACCATAAAAGCCTTGCTGGTAAGGGGCCGAGATGCCGGGCGGTTGGGACAAAGGCGCAGGGTGTTGCGGCTTCGATCGCTTCCAGGGCAGCGGTGGCGCCCAGGCGTTGTGCGGCGGCGAGGAGTTCTGGCGCCGTGGCCACTGCCGGCCCCGATAGCAGGGCCAGCAGCACCACGGCGAGGGAATACGGCTTCAGACCGGATCCCAGCAGAAGACATCGCCCGAACGCTCAAGCGCCGAGAAGGCGGGCTTCAGCGCGGGCAGCGCATATTCTTCGATCATTTCCGGGGTCCAGCCTTCGCTGCGGTGAATGCCGCGGATCGGGCGGGACTGGCTGTAGATGAAGATTTCATTCATGCGCGGTGAGAAGATCTGCCCTGTCACATCCTTCGCGGCATCGGAAGCAAGGAAGACCGCGAGCGGGGCGTTCTTGTCTGGCGTCATGCGCATGATGCGTTCCACGCGGCGCTTCTGTTCCGGCGTTTCGGCCGGGATGGAGCCTGTCATGCGGCTCCAGGCGAAGGGGGCGATGCAATTGGACCGCACGCCAAACCGCGCCATGTCAAGCGCGATGGACTTCGACAAGGCCGCAATCCCAAGCTTCGCCGCCGAATAATTCGCCTGGCCGAAATTGCCGATCAGGCCCGAGGTCGACGACATATGCACATAGGAACCGGATTGTTGCGCCCGGTAATGCGTTGCGGCAGCGCGGGAGACATAGAAGGCACCGGAAAGATGCACGGCAATCACCGCATCCCATTCTTCCGGGGTCATGCGATGGAAGATCTGATCGCGCAGAATGCCCGCATTGTTCACGACGATATCGATGCGGCCGTAATGATCCATCGCGGCCTGGACGATTTTCTGCGCGCTGGCCCAGGTGGCGACGCTATCGGTCGAGATTTCGGATGAGCCGCCATTCTGGGCAATGATGGCCTTGGTCTGCTGTGCCGGTGACGCATCCAAGCCTTCACCGGAGAGCGAGGCACCGATGTCATTGATGATGACCTTGGCGCCTTGGCCCGCCATCATGATGGCGATTTCGCGCCCAATGCCGTTACCGGCGCCAGTGACAATTGCGACTTTACCTTCGAGCATATTCGGCATCAGGCATTCCTCCGTGGTTCTGACCGGGTGGCAGACTAGCCCCGCCATCCCAGGGCGTGAAGCCGGGTTGCCGGTTTGGCTCTCCGCGCTTAGGTTCGGTGAGAGCAAAACAAGAGGGGCTTTCGTGGCGCTGGTATCGCTCCAGGGTGTCGGCAAGACTTTCTCAGGCCGCACGGGCGCCTGGGAGGCTGTGCGCGATTTCAGCCTTGACCTGGCAGAGGGTGAGTTTTTCTGCCTTCTGGGGACATCGGGCTGCGGCAAGACGACCGTGCTGAATATGGTTGCCGGTTTTGAAGCACCAACGGCGGGGCGCATTCTGCTGGGTGGGGCGCCGGTGGAAGGCCCGGGGGCGGATCGCGGCGTGGTCTTTCAGGGCCATGACAGCCTGTATGATTGGCTGACAGCCTTGGATAATATCGGCTTCGGCCTGCGCTTGCGCGGCATGGGCAAGGCCGAACGCCGCGCTAAGGCGGAACATTTCCTGCGGATGGTGGGGCTGACCGGGCAGGGGGCGAAGCATCCTTCGGAACTTTCGGGCGGCATGAAGCAGCGCATTCAGATTGCGCGCGCGCTGGCGAATGACCCACGCATGCTACTGATGGATGAACCCTTCGGCGCGCTGGATGCCATGACACGCGCGGTGTTGCAGGGGGAACTCAGCCGGATTTGGGCCGAAACCAAGAAGACCGTGCTGTTCATCACGCATGACATTGAAGAAGCCTGCGCCTTGGCGACGCGGATTGGCGTGATGCGCCGCGGGCCGGGGGGCACACTCAAGGCCATTGTGCCCGTGGATTTGCCCTTCCCGCGCGAACGCACTTCCGATGCCTTCATGCGGGTCTTCCGCGACGTGCATGGCCTTATTCATGATGAGATCCACGGTGCGCATTGAACGCCTGACCACCATTGGTGGCTATATCGCGGGCTTCGCCCTGCTATTCCTGATCTGGCATCTGGCAGCGAGTTTCCTGGTGCGCTCCACCTTGTTTCCGCCGCCCATGCCGGTGCTGGAACGCGGCTGGATGCTGATTGAAGATGGCATTCTGCAGGAACAGATCATTGCATCGCTGAAGCGCATCGCGCAGGGCTTTCTGCTGGGATCGGCCATTGGCATCCCGGTTGGGCTTGCCATTGGGTCCTTCAAGCTGGTGCGCTGGTTGCTGGAACCCTGGACGGAATTCTTCCGCTTCATCCCGGCCGTTGCCATGATCACCGTCTCTGTGATCTGGTTTGGCATAGGCGAGGAAAGCAAGGTCTTTCTGATTGCCTATACCACCGTTTTTGTTGTGATCATCTCAACCGCCGCTGGCGTGGGTGCCGTGGGGCGGGACAAGATCAGGGCCGCGCAATGCCTGGGCGCCAATCGCTGGCAGGTGTTTGGCCTGGTCGCGCTGCCGGCAACCGTGCCTTATATCCTGACCGGCATGCGGCTTGCGATGTCCAATGCTTTTGTCACCATTGTGGCGGCGGAGCTGATCGCTTCCAATGATGGGCTTGGCAAGATGCTTTGGGATGCCAGGCTTTTCATGCAGATCGAGGATATTTTTGTGGCGCTGGTGGCGCTTGGGCTGCTGGGCTTCGCCACTGACCGTAGCTTTCGCTTTCTGATCCGCGCCTTTGCGGGGCGCTTCAACGCAACCGTCTAAAGGGAGAATTCATCATGCTTCGTCGTTCCTTGCTGGCCATGCCCGCGGCTGCTGCGGGCGCCTATATCTTGCCCGCTTCCGCGCAGGCGCCGACCAAAATCACCATCGCGACCGGCGTTGATCCGTCCTTCGCGCAATTTTATGTCGCGAAGGAAGGCGGCTTCTTTGAACGCAATGGCTTGGATGTCACGGTGAATACCGGACCATCCGGCAGCGCGATGATCGCCTTTCTGATCGGCAATCAGATCAATTCCGCCTATGGCGCGGAACAGGCCGGCGTTTCCGCCCATGTGCGCGATCCGAATGTGGTGGCGGTTGCCGAAGGTGTGGCGCTGATGCGCTGGCTTTCCGTGGTGGGCCGTGGCGTTGAGAATATGGAAGCGCTGAAGGGCAAGCGCGTTGGTGTGGCGCGTGGCACCGGCAGTGAGACCTTCTGGCTTTCCGTGGTGGCGAAGCTTGGCCTCAATCAGGCCGATTACACCATCGTGAATGTCGAAGCGCCGGAAATGGTCGCCGCCATGGAGCGCGGCAATATTGATGCCTTCGTGGTTTGGGAACCCTGGCCGACCCGCGGCACGCGCGCCATTCCGGGCAGCAAGATTCTGCTCAGCAATGACCAGATCGCCATTCAGAGCAATTACATCTACATGAATAAGGGCTGGGCGGAAGCCAACCGTGCCACCACGGAAAAGCTGATGCGTTCGCTGGTGCAGGCCACCGAATTCATCGGCGCCAATCGGGATCAGGCCGTGCAGCAGGTGGCGCGCTTCCTGCGGCAGGATCGTGGCTTGGTGGCGGAATTGATGGGCAAGGTCGAATACCGCATGAATCTGACCGCCGATAGCGTCGCCTATGTGCAACGCGCTATTGATCAGCTGCGCGGCATGAACCGCCTGGATCGTGCGGTCACGACCAATGAAGTGATCTGGAAAGAACCACTCCGTTGGGTGGCGGCGGATCGGGTGAAGATCTGACACAGGCGGCCGGCGTGGCGGTGATGTTTCGTCGCGCCACCAGGGCCGATTTGCCCGCGATCATCGCGCTTTTGGCGCGCGATGCCTTGGGTCAGGGGCGGGAAGACGCCTCTGACCCACCAAACCCCGCCTATCTGGCGGCCTTTGCGGCCATTGAAGCCGATCCCAATCAATATCTGGCAGTGGCAGAGTCAGCGGGGCGGGTGGTGGGTTGCCTGCAATTGAGCTTCATACCCGGCCTTTCGCGCCTTGGTATGTGGCGTGGGCAGATTGAGAGTGTGCGCATTGCCGAGGATCAGCGCGGTGAGGGGCTGGGGCGGCGCCTGTTTGAATGGGCGATTGATGAATGCCGCCAGCGTGGTTGCGGTTTGGTGCAACTGACCACCGACAAGCAACGCCCCGATGCCAAAAGATTTTACGAAGCGCTCGGCTTTGTGGCGAGCCATGACGGCATGAAGTTGATGCTCTAGCGCGGCTGACGCCAGCGAATGCTGCCATGACAAGATATTGCCCAGGGCAATGTTCTTGCCAAAAATTGCGTCCCAGAAGGATTGATCACTTCAGCCCGCGATCCCGCGCGCGCGTAATGCCTGCAACACAAGACCGGCAGATTCTTCCGCTGTGGCACCTTCCGTTCGGATATGGATATCGGGATTTTCTGGCGCCTCATATGGGCTGTCGATGCCGGTGAAATTGGGAATAAGCCCGGCCCTGGCCTTGGCATAAAGCCCTTTCGGGTCGCGCGCCATGCAGGTTTCGATCGGCGTATCGACATGGATTTCGAGAAATTCCTGCGGTCCCAGAATGTCACGCAGCATTTGGCGTTCGGCCCGAAATGGGGAAATGAAGGAACAGAGTACGATCATGCCGGCATCACAAAAAAGCTTGGCGACTTCGCCGGCGCGCCGCATGTTTTCCACGCGATCAGCTGCGCTGAAACCCAGATCTCGGCAAAGGCCATGGCGCAGATTATCCCCATCCAGACTATAGGTCTGGCAGCCTTGCTGGAATAAGGCCTGCTCCACCAGATTCGCGATGGTTGATTTACCGGAGCCGGAAAGGCCGGTGAACCATAATACCATCGGGGTCTGCCCATGGCGCGCCGCACGGGCAGTGCGGTCAATGACAAAATCAGCCCGGTGGATATTCCTTGCCCGATGCAGCGCATGGCGAATCATGCCGGCCGCGAGCGTTTCATGCGTGTAGCGATCAACCAGAATGAAGGACCCCATGGCGCGAATATCCCGGTAGGGGTCAAAGGTGATGGGCTTTGCGATAGAAAGATGACAAAGGCCGATATCATTCATGACAAGCTGGCGCGCGGCACGCGGTTCCAGGCTTTGCAAATCAATACGATGCCGCAGCGATGAAATGCGCGCCTGGGTCCAGTCATGACCAATGCGCAGCAGATAATCACGCCCCGGCAGCATGGGGGTTTGGCCCATCCACAGGATATCGGCGGCGATCTGATCGGCACAGACGGGGCGCTCTTCGGGCAAGGCGAGGACATCACCGCGCGCGATATCAATTTCATCCGTAAGGGTAAGCGTGACCGCTTGCCCCACATGCGCCTCCTCCTCGTCGCCATCGGCGGTCACGATGCGGACAATGCGTGAGGGAATCCCCGAAGCAGCGACAATAATCTCCGCCCCGGTCGCGATACGCCCTGCCGCGATGGTGCCGGAAAATCCGCGAAATTCCTGATCCGGCCGATTGACCCATTGCACCGGGAAACGAAAGGGTTTGCTGGCCAAATCTTCGGTGGTGTCGACCTCCTCCAGATAGGGCAGCAAGGCGGGGCCGGTGTACCAGGGCATGTTTTGGGAAAGCGCTGTCACGTTTTCGCCAAGGCGTGCGCTGAGGGGAATGGGTTTGATGCTGCGGAAACCAAGTGCCGCCGCAAAATCGCAATAGGCGGTGGAAATTTCGCGGAATCGCCCTTCATCAAAGCCGACCAGATCCATTTTATTGATCGCGAGCACCACATCGCGGATGCCGAGCAGGGAACAGATCAATGAATGCCGGCGCGTCTGCGGAAGCAGCCCCTTGCGCGCATCCAGCAAGATGATTGCGAGCGATGCAGTGGAGGCGCCGGTCGCCATATTGCGCGTATATTGTTCATGGCCGGGCGTATCGGCCACGATGAAGGAACGTTTTGGCGTTGCGAAAAACCGATAGGCGACGTCGATGGTAATGCCCTGCTGGCGTTCCGCTTCCAACCCATCCAGCAGCAGGGCAAGGTCAATATCTTCGCCGGTTGTTCCATGGCGCCGACTATCTTTGCCAAGCGCCGCGTAGACATCCTCAAAAATCAGGCCACTGTCGAATAATAGCCGCCCAATCAGTGTGGATTTCCCGTCATCCACCGAACCACAGGTGATGAAACGCAGCAAATCACGCGGCGCCGACATCAGAAATATCCCTCGCGCTTTTTCCGTTCCATCGAGGCTTCTGCGTCATTATCAATCAGGCGCCCTTCGCGTTCGCTGCTGCGTGCGC
>JBDKIR010000232.1:0-2566 GCA_039797035.1 Pseudomonadota bacterium
GCTGGCGCTGGCAGTGATTTCTGGCTGCGTGATGCGCGCGCCCCGGCGGCGGTGTTGGAAAGTGCCGGGCCGCTGACCTTGGACCGTGATGGCATTGCGCGGTTTGATTTGCGCGTTGAACAAGGGCGCATCGCGGCCATTGCGCCGCTGGGCACGGCGCCGGAAGGGGTTTCCCTGGATGGCGGGCAAATCTGGCCCGGCATGCTGGATGCGCATACCCATCTGGATAAAGGCCATATCTGGCAACGCGCCGCCAATCCCGATGGCAGTTTCATTGGCGCCGTCACTACCGTGATGGCGGATCGGGATGTGAATTGGTCCGAAGCTGATATGCGCGCGCGGGCTGAATTCGCCCTGCGTGCGGCTTACGCCCATGGTACGGTTGCGGTGCGCACGCATTTGGATAGCTACATGCCCCATGCGCCCAAGGCGTGGCGCATGTTTCGGCAATTGCGCAATGATTGGGCAGGGCGCATCACCTTGCAGGCTTCTTCCATCGCGCCTTTGGATCGCTTTGCCGGGGAAGAAGGCGGGCAGCTTGCCGATATTGTGGCGGAATCAGGCGGCGTCTTGGGGATGGTGACGCGTCTTTCCGGTGGCATTCATGATGATATTCCGCCCGAATTCCACGCCATGCTGGATCATTTCTTCGCCCTTGCCGAAGCGCGCGGGCTTGATCTTGATTTGCATGTGGATGAAAGCGGGGAGACCGGCGCGCGCGCCTTGCGTGAAATTGCGCTGACAGCGATGCGCCGCGGCTTCAAGGGGCGCATCCAATGCGGCCATTGCTGTTCCCTTTCGCGCCAGACAGATGAATTCGCCCTGGAAACCATCAAGGCCTGCGCGGATGCCGGGGTTGCGATTGTCGTGCTGCCCATGTGCAATATGTATTTGCAGGACCGCGAGGCGGGGCGTACGCCACGCTGGCGCGGCGTGACGCTGGTGCATGAAATGCAGGCGGCGGGGGTTTCCGTTTCGCTGGCGTCCGACAATACGCGCGATCCCTTCTATGCCTATGGTGATCTGGACATGGTGGAGGTGATGCGCGAAGCGACGCGCATCCTGCATCTGGATCACCCCTATGGCGATTGGCCGCTTTCTGTCGGTGCGCGCCCGGCTGCGGCGATGGGGCTGCAAGGGGCGGGTATGATTCGCCCCGGCGCGCCGGCTGATCTTATCCTTTTCCGCGCGCGCCACATGACCGAATGGCTATCGCGCCCGCAGGCGGATCGGATTGTGCTGCGCAATGGTAAAGTGCTGGACGCGGAAGTGCCGGATTGGCGCGAATTGGATCATTTGTTCCAGTGATTTTTTGATCGCATTTTCCGAGGCGCCAAGTGAGTTCACTTGGCTTGAAAATGCTCTACCACCGGCCAAGCCGCGCCTTCACCTTCGCCAGAAACACCGCGCGTTCCGGCGCCGTGCGCTGATCCATCCGCGTCAGCATCAGCCATTCCACGCGGCAGCCGCGCGCGCATAACCGCCTGAGGCCGCGATTGATCAGCTTCTTGTCCGGCCAGCCAATGACCCACAATAACCACAAGGGCGAACCATAGCTCGTCACCACACCGATGCGCCGGATATTGGTCAGCAGCGGTTCAATCGCGCCATCGCCAAGCTTGAAGGCAACACCGGGCGCCCAGATGCGATCGAACCAGCCCTTCAGCATGGCCGGCAGCCCATACCACCAGGTGGGATAGACCAGCAGCAGCGCCTCAGCCCTTTGCAGGGAAGCGACATGATCCGCGACGTCCGCCGGATGGCTGGCGGGGTCGAGGTAATCGCGATGCTCGGCAGCGCTCAACGCTGCGCTGAAGCCTTCCGCGTAAAGATCGCGGCATTCCACCTCATGTCCGGCGGCTTCCAGCGTTTGCCGTGCTGCGTCACGCAAAGCCGCCGAAAAACTCTCCGCCCGCGGATGGCAATGGATCAGCAGCACCCGCATGGCGCTGGCCTATTCCAGCTTTTCCTCAATTTCCGGCGCATCCGGGTCGCCATACATGTAATGCGTGCGCGGGCGTTCCGGCGACCATTCCGGATCATCCCAGGCAAGCATCTTGCCGGGATTGAGCAGACCCAGCGGATCAGCTTCCTTCTTGAAGGCCAATTGCCGCGCATCCACGCGCTTCATGCCGCCTTCTTCCAGTGAAAAAGCGTGTGGGTTGAAGACCGGGCAGCCATTGGCTTCATGGATGCGAATGATCTCGGCCAAACGTTCATCGCTGGTATAGCGCACCAATTGCAGGCCAAAGCAGGTGACATGCCCGCCGAAGCGCACGAATTCCAGATGCATCGGCACTTCATCACCAAACAGCGCTTCCATCTTTTCCACCAAGGCCATGTGACCTGGCGGTGGAAACAGTGTTTGCAGATAGGTAATGCCACGATCCAGCTTCAGCGCCTGCAGCGTGGTGTGGTTCCATGCGTGTTCGTAAAGCGGCACCGCGGCTTCTTCCGTCGGGCAACGATAGATTTCAGCTTGCGTCGCGCTATGCTTGATTTTAAGCGCCTCAAAAGCTTCCAGGAAGGGGGCAGCGATCATCAGCATGGTGATGCTCATGCCCGC
>JBDKIR010000233.1:0-4820 GCA_039797035.1 Pseudomonadota bacterium
CAAAAAGCTCTTCAGCCTGGATCAGCCAGGCCAGGAATAGGCTTCAGGCCGGCGCCATCAGCCGCAATAAGGCCGCCGAGGCCAGCCGCGCCATGGCGTTATCGGCCCGGCTAGTCAGCGCCATGGGCACGCGCAGCCCCAAAACAATCCCGGCCGATTCCGCCCCGCCCAAATAAGCCAATTGCTTGGCGAGCATATTCCCCGCCTCAAGATCCGGCACCAGCAGGATATCGGCCTGACCTGCAACTGGGGATTGAATGCCCTTCGCCGCCACCGCGACCGGGCTGATGGCGTTATCGAAGGCCAGCGGCCCATCCAGCACACCGCCCGTGATCTGCCCACGCTCCGCCATTTTGCAGAGCGCTGCCGCATCCAAGGTAGCCTGCATCTTCGGTGTCACGGTCTCAACCGCTGCAAGAATCGCGACCTTGGGCGTCGCAATCCCCATGGCCTGAGCCAGTTTGATGGCATTGCGGATGATATCCGCCTTGGCTTCCAGATCGGGCGCGATATTCACCGCCGCATCGGTAATGATCAGCGGGCGGGGGTAAAGCGGCGCATCCAGTACAAAGGCGTGGCTCACGCGGCGTTCGGTGCGCAGCCCCGCTTCCTTCGCGATGGCGGCGCCCAATAATTCATCGGTGTGCAGGCTGCCCTTCATCAGCGCCGCCGCACGCCCCTCCCGCACCAGCGCTACCGCCGCATCGGCCGAGGCATGGCTATGTTCAGTGCCAATCAGCGTCATGCCGGAAATATCAAGGGATTCCTTAGCGGCAATCGCGCGAATGCGGGCTTCGGGTCCGGTCAGGATCGGCGTGATCAGCCCTTGCTGCGCGGCCAGGATGGCACCGCGCAGGCTTTCCGCATCACAGGGATGCGCAACGGCAGTCGGCACCGACGGCAGGGCGCGGCAACGCGCGAAAAGATCTGCCATCACCTTGCCGGCATGCGGACCAAGCCCGGTCATTTGCGGCAGCGCGCGTTCTTCGGCGGTGGCGGGTGGCATCACCTCAACCTCACCTTCCGCCAGCACCACGCCCCCAGGCCCAGTCACGCGGCAGCCGAGCCGCGCCAACCCCGCCGCCTTATCCAGATCCAGGACAACAAGCCCGGTTTTCAGCGCATCGCCTTCCGCCATGCTACCGCCATAGCGGAGCTTCTCGGCAATGATGCGGCTGCCCGGCCCGGGAAACCGCGTGGTGATGACATGGGCAATCAAGGCACTCGCCGCCCGGGCGGGGACGGCCTTGTCATCCAGACCGAAGAGCACGGAAAACGCCGCAACGCTTGACGCGTTCAGCCGATCCTCCGCCTCAAACACCTCACCGCGATCAAGTTCAGCAAGCGGCTTGGCGCGTCGGATATTGAGCATGACAAACCGCCTTTCCGGTCAGCGCGATCACCGCCAGCGGCGATGCATCCAAAGCCATTGGCCGGGATATTCCCGAACCCAGCTTTCAATCACTTCATTCATTTTTTGCGTGGCGGCATTGATATCAATCAAGCCCTCGGCATCGCGCGGGAGGGTGATTTCCTCGGTCAATTCCAGACGAAAGCGCCCGCCCGGCAGGCGTATGGCGCGCGCGCCATGCACCGGGCAATCATAGCGCCGCGCCAATTGCGCGAGCAGCGGATTGGCCGCCGCTTCACGCCCCATGAACATGACGCGCGGGCCGCGCCCGAAACGCTGATCCACCAACATGCCGATATGCTGCCCGGCTTCCAAAGCACGCGCCAAACGGAGCGGCGCGCCCATGCCCGCCGGCACCAGTACGCCCATGCTATCCTTGCGAAGCCTGAGGATTTCCCGCGCCACAGCGGCATTATTCGGTGTACGATACAGCACGGCGCTATCAATGCCATGCTTGGCCGCCGCTACCGCCGGCAATTCCCAATTCGCGAGATGGGCGGAAAAGACGATGGCGGGCTTCCCGTCATCGCGCAGCCTTTCATAAAGTGCCACGGTTTCAGGGGATGCGCTGATATGCCCGCCGGGCTTCGGGTTGTCGGGATCAAAATCCCAAATCCGGTCCATATGGACATATTCGCAGGCCGTCCGCCCCAGATTGTCCCAGGCTTCGCGCAATATGGCGGCGCGTTCTGCCGTGGATTTTTCGGGGAAGGCTGCCGCGATATTATCCCGCGCAATGCGATGCGCCGGCGTGATTGGCCCCAGATTGCGCGCCAGAAAGGCGCCAAAGGCCGGGCCGAAATTGGGCCCCATCAGGCGCAGCAGGCCAAAGCCTGCGCGCAGCAAAAGTCCGATCAGAAAATTCATCCGCGTCGCGCGGTGCGCTTCACAGCGTCACCACGATCTTGCCGAAGACGCGGCGGCTTTCCAGGCGTTCCAGCCCTTCCGAGAAACGCTCCAAAGGCACCACCGTATCCAGCACCGGCAGAATGCCGCGCGCCATTTTCGCATAGCCATCGGCGATATTGCGCATGGAAGCGCCAAAGGACCCGAAGATGCGGAGCTGACGCTGGAACAGCATCATCAGATTGGTTTCCGCCGAAACGCCCGATGTGGACCCGCAGGTCACCAGCCGCCCACCCATTTTCAGCGACAGCAAACTACCGCTCCAGGTCGAAGCGCCGACATGTTCAAACACCACATCCACGCCGCGCTTGCCGGTGACGCGCCGTGCCACAGTCGGGAAATTCTGCGTCGAGTAATTCACCACATGATCCGCGCCCAATGCCTTGGCCTTGGCGCATTTCTCATCATCGCCCGCGGTCGCGATCACGGTGCAGCCCAAATCCTTGGCAATGCGCACCGCCACCGTGCCAATGCCGGAACCGGCAGCATGGATCAGGATGGTCTCTCCTGCTTCCAATTTCGCATTGTCGAACAGCATATGTTCGACGGTGGAAAAGGTGATCGGCCCGCAAGCGGCATCTTCGAAGGAAAGCCCCGCCGGCACGCGCACCAGCAGGCGCGCATCCTGGTTCATCAACTCCTGCGCGAAGCCATCCAAATGGAAGCCCTTCACGCCGCCGACATCTTCGCAAAGATTATCGCGCCCTTCGCGGCACGCCTTGCAGACGCCACAAGTCGCGGCACCATAGGGCGCGACATGATCGCCGATCTTCCAGCCCGTCACGCCGGAACCGACAGCGACAATCTCACCCACCGCTTCCGCACCCACCGTCAGCGGCAGATTGCGCTTGGCGAAGGCCATGCCGCGAAAGCCCCAAACATCAATATGGTTCAGCGCCACGGCGCGAATGCGGATCTGCACCTCATGAGCGGCGGGGGGCGGCGGCGGGGCAATATTCTCCAGCCGCAAATCCCGATCCCCATGCAGGCGAAGCGCGCGCATCATGGCGCGGCACTCAGCACAAGGCAGACATTCTGCCCGCCAAAACCAAAAGAATTTGAAAGCACATGGCGCAGCCCTGAAACCCGCCGCGCTTCATTCGGCACCACATCCAGCCCAAGCGTTGGGTCCGGTTCCACATGATTGATGGTGGGCGGCAGGATCTGATCGCGCAGTGTCAGCAGGCTGAAGGCTGCCTCAATCGCGCCGGCAGCGGAAAGCGTATGGCCGATCATGGATTTATTGGAGGATATCGGCGGCGGCGCCTCACCAAATACGGCGCGCATGCCAAGCGCTTCCATCTTGTCATTCTCCGGCGTGCTGGTGCCATGGGCATTCACATAGCCAATATCGCCTGGCTGCAAGCCGGCATCGGCAATGGCGTTCCGCATGGCGCCAATAATGGATGAACCATCGGGGTTTGATCGCGTGCGGTGGAAATTATCCGCCCTTTCGCCGCAACCACTCACCAGGCCAATCACGGTCGCTCCCCGCGCGCGGGCATGTTCCAAATCTTCCAGGATCAGCGCCGCCGCGCCTTCGCTCATCACGAAACCATCGCGGGATTTCTCGAAGGGGCGTGATGCCTTGGTGGGGTCTTCATTGCGCGAGGATAGTGCGGAGAGCAGCGAAAACCGGATCACCGCTTCCGGCTGCACCGATCCATCCGTGCCGAGCGCAATGGCAGATTTCGCCTCGCCGCGCTGGATGGCTTCAACACCAAGCTGAATGGCGGAAGCGCCGGTGGCGCAGGCGGTGGTGATGGCAATCGGCGCGCCCTTGGTGCCAAAGCGCAAAGCGAGCCTTTCGCCGACACCGCCATACAAAAACGTCTCATACAAATCGCGCTGACCGATACTCGCGACCGAAAGCGCCGCATGGCCATTGCCACCTGCACGCCGGGCGAGTGCCACACGCTGCGGCCATTCCATTTCAACCGGCGGCATGCCGAGCATGAGGGGCCCATCAAAGGCGCCTTCCTTCATGCCCGCCGCAACCAAGGCCTCAGCAATCGCGGCCGCGGCCATGCGTTCCACGCGCACTGGCGCGGGTACGGGGGCGCCGCCGGCGATTTCTTCCGGCAAATCCACCGTGCCGGCCATGGTGGTTTTCAGATGATCAGTGGCGAAGCGGCGAATGCGCGTAATGCCGGAAGTGCCCGCCAGCAGCGCCGCCCAATTCTTGTCCAAGCCCCAGCCGAGTGGGCTCACCAGCCCAATCCCCGTCACCGCCACCAGCGGGCGGCCCAGATGATCCTTCATGGCGCTTTCTCCAGCAGGGCAAGCGCTTCACCGCGCCATTGGCCGAAGCCGGTGACCAGAATGCGCTCCACCGCGCCATCGCCCTGATCGGCGGGGTCCATCGCCGGATAAAAACCACCGCGCGACAGCGCGAGTGCCGCGAGCGCGACATTGGCCGGAAAGCTTGCTTCCACCCCATGCCCAAGCAATGAGGCACTGCGCCGCACCGGCACGCTGCCAAGTCCCGCCAGGAAGGCTTCTT
>JBDKIR010000234.1:0-4183 GCA_039797035.1 Pseudomonadota bacterium
TTCGGGCGCTGAAGCCGCGCGTTTTCGTCAATGGCCAGCAGGTCCAGAGTGTCGCGGATGACCCCTTGCTGGCGCCCGGCATCAACGCCATCGGCGTTACCTATGATTTCGCCCAGCGCCCGGAATATGCTGCCCTGATGACTGCGGTGCAGCAGGGTAGCGGCCGGCAGGTCAATCGCATGTTGCATGTGAACAGCACGCGCGATGACCTATTGGCCAAGCTTGAAGCCGTGCGACTGGTGTGCCGTGAGTCCGGATGCGCCCAACGTTACTTGGCGCATGATGCATTGAATGCATTGCATCAAGGCACCAAGCTTGCGGATGAGGTCCATGGCGGGGAAAGGCATCAGCGTTTCCTTGCCTATTTGGACGATGTGCAAGCCCGTGACCTGACACTTGGTATCGCCATGACCGATGCCAAGGGCGATCGTTCCGCGCGCCCTGGCAAGCAGGCCAATCGCGATACGCATGTGCATATCAAGGAACGCCGTCCGGATGGCATCATCATCCGTGGCACCAAGGCGATCGTCACGGGGGCGCCTTATGTCCATGAATTTCTGGTCATGGCTTGCCGCACCATGACCGCCGAGGATGCCGATTTCGCGCTACATTGCGCCGTGCCCGTAGACGCTCCGGGTGTGATGATTGTGGCGCGCCCCGCTGGGCGCCCTGGTGAAGCAGCCGCAAAATTCAGCGCCAAATATGGCCAATCCACCGGCGTTGTCGTGTTTGATGATGTCTTCGTGCCATGGGATCGCGTTTTCCTGGCCGGCGAGCATGTTGAGGCCGGCTATGTCACCACAAGCTATGCAACACATCATCGCCATTCCTGCATTGCCGCACGGGCCGGCTTTGGTGATCTGCTGATTGGCGCCGGGGCGCTGATCATTGAAGCCAATGGGCTGGATACGGAACGGCATGGCCATATCCGCGATGCCATGGTCGATCTGATCAAGATTGTGGAAGGCTTTTTCGCCTGCGGCGTTGCGGCCAGTGTTTATGGCACACGCGCTGCATCAGGGGCGATGATGCCGGATGCGGTTTTCAGCAATATTGGTAAATTGCTGTTGGCTACCCAAATTTATGACATGCATCGGCTGGCACATTATGTCTCGGGCGGATTGATCGTGGCGCTACCCGGCCCGGATGAAGATCACAATCCTGAAACCGCC
Organism: Pseudomonadota bacterium; assembly: GCA_039797035.1. Classification (GTDB taxonomy): domain Bacteria; phylum Pseudomonadota; class Alphaproteobacteria; order Acetobacterales; family Acetobacteraceae; genus Neoroseomonas. The sequence goes on from JBDKIR010000234.1 coordinate 1,173, forward strand.
GCCTCTCTCGCAGCTGTCTTGGCAGGACGGCCTGATATAGCCGCAGAAAAGCGCCTGGAAGTTGCGCGCTTCATGGAGGACCTGACAGCTTCAAACCAAGGCGGGTGGTATTCCGTAATATCACTGCATGGCGGCGGCAGTCCCGAGGCGATGAAGCGCGAAATCTGGCGCAATTACCCGGTGGAAGAACGCTCTGCCCTGGTCGAACGCCTGCTGGACCGTGGCATACTGGATGACGGCAAGCGGGTTTCCAAGCAGCCTGGCCGCTGCTGCGACACCGGTTGTGAAGCACCGCGCGCGCCAGCCCTGCCGGACCCAAGCCTTATCACCCGCGCGGCGGAATAGGAGGACGGTCAAGGCAGGGCGCGCGGCCGACGCTACCCACCTTGCCAAGCCATCGGGAAATAAACGCCGTCAAAGACGATAGCCACAGAACTTGACCAGGGGAATTTTTCCACAGCACACTCAGGGCAGCGCAAAGGAAACGTCCCATGCCCGAAACCGCTTCACAACGCGTGCTTCCCCTTTCTGGCGTTCGCGTCATTGACGTTTCCAGCTTTTTGGCGGGTCCTTTCTGTTCGACACAGCTTGCCGAATTCGGCGCTGAAGTCATCAAGTTGGAACTTCCCATCGTTGGTGATCCGTTGCGCAAATTCGGAACTGTCACGCCCTGTGGTGAAACGCTTCCCTGGCTTTCCGAATGCCGCAACAAGAAATCGGCCACCCTTGATTTGCGTAAGCCAGAAGGCGCCGAATTACTGAAGCGCATGTGTGCAGAAGCGGATATTCTGGTTGAAAACTTCCAGCCGGGGACCATGGAAAAATGGGGCCTGGGATGGGACGTGATGCAGGAAGTGAACCCGCGGCTGATCATGGTCCGCATTTCCGGCTATGGGCAAACAGGGCCATACCGTGGCAGGCCTGGTTTCGGGCGCATCGGCAATGCGTTTGGTGGCCTTTCCTACCTTGCGGGCTATCCAGATCGCCCGCCCGTTACGCCGGGATCTGCGACTATTCCCGATTACCTCTCTGGCATTTATGGCGCCATGGGCGCTTTGCTGGCGATGGAGGCAAGGCGCAAAACCGGCAAGGGCCAAATGGTCGATATCGGCCTTTATGAACCAATCTTCCGCATTCTTGATGAACTGGCCCCGTCCTATCAATTGAATGGGTATGTGCGTGAACGCATGGGACCGGGCACCGTGAATGTCGTGCCCCATAGCCACTACCCTACGAAAGATGGCCGATGGATCGCCATTGCCTGCACATCCGATAAGATCTTCGCGCGTCTCGCTGAGGTTATGGGCGTGCCCGAAGTTGCCGAGGGCGGCAAATGGGAAACGGTTCGGCAACGCGAAGCCGCGCGCGCGGAAGTGGATGAATATGTCGGCAATTGGACCAAGCGATTCACGCGTGATGAGTTGCTTGGCATGTGCGAAAAGGCGCAAGTGCCCTGTGGGCCAGTCTATGCCATTGATGAGATTTTCCAGGACCCACAATACAAGGCGCGTGGCAATATCCTGACAATGCAAGACCCACGCATTGGCGAATTGGCCATCCCCAACCTTGTGCCGCGGCTTTCGGATACGCCCGGTGAGGTCAAATGGCTCGGCCCCAGCATGGGTGAACATAATGATGAAATATACCGCCAATGGCTTGGCCTCGATGACGCAGCCATCGAACGCCTAACCAAGGCGGAGGTCATTTAGGGCCCCATCGGGCCCAAACCACCGAGAATCACGCCAAAGGACTGAATTGCACCCGTACCTCTCCCAGAGGGCCGAAATTCGCTGTGACCGCATCCCCCGGCATAATCTCCAGCGGCACGACACAAGTCCCCGTTGTCACGATCTGACCAGCATCAAGCGTCATGCCATATTTGGATAATTCATTAGCCATCCAAGTAAGGGCCAAACGCGGGTCGCCAAGTACATTGGCCCCCTTGCCGTCACGTTCAATTCTTTCGGAAACGCGGCCCACCACGCGGTGCTCTGCAAGGTCGATCTTACGCCACCAAGCCGGTGCTTCTGGCCCAATGACGAATTGATGCGCGCAGGCATTATCCGCAATAAGTTGCGCGGCGCCGGCCTTGGTAAAATCCCCAAAGCGCGAATCCGGTACCTCTATCGCAAGATGCATCGCGGCGACAGCATTCATCACCTCATCCACGGTGTATGCTGCTTGGCGCGGTTTCAAGGCATGGCCCATGCGAAAGGCGAATTCCGGCTCTGCCACGCGCATATGATTGGTATCACAAGAGAGGGTGCTACCTGCAGGATGCACCATTTCTGCGAGCAGTCTTCCGACCAAGGGCCCATCGACCCCGATATGCTTTTGTCCGGCAAGGCTTGTTGCCGCGATCTTCCAACCCCAAAGAGGCTTGGCGCTCAATCTTTCAAGCTGCGCCTGAATGGCATAGCCTTCCAAACGTGACTGAGGCCGATGATTATCCGGAAGGTCCTGTAAGACAGTACCTTGTTGCCAATGGCTGACCAAAGCATCAGATGCTTCACGAACCTGATCTAGATCCATTCTGCGATACCCTCATCTGATAGATTTTCTGCCTGATATGCCAAAATTCTGTGGCCTTGGGATTGTATCGTAGCACCTGCAGCAAGCCTATTGCCAAGGGCGTGGACGGCTATCGTAATGGCCGGAAAAATTCGCTTATTTCATGGGCCAGCGCAGCGCCTTGTTCCATGGCGGCAAAATGTCCACCCTGCGGCATGACTGACCAACGACGAATATCCGTGTAGGTACGTTCGGCTAAAGAGCGCGGCGGCCGCAGGATTTCCTTCGGGAATTGGCAATATCCCATGGGCGTTTCAACCTTGCCGGGAATTGGCCAAGGCCCATGCATACGCGCGTAATACGGATGGAAACTGGCGCCAATGCAGCCCGTGAACCAATAGAGTGAGATATTGGCGAGCATACGGTCCCGGTCAATCGCGGAATCCGGCGTTCCTTGGTTATCGGTCCAGGCCCAAAATTTTTCGATGATCCAGGCCGCA
>JBDKIR010000235.1:0-4323 GCA_039797035.1 Pseudomonadota bacterium
CGGTGGAATTATTTCGCGCTTTCAGCGCCGCCAAGGCTGCTTCATTGGCGGAATTATCATTGGTGAATGTGCTGCGGGTTTCGCTGCCCTGGATCGCGGCGGAAGCAGAAGCGCAAAGCGCGATATTTGGTGGCAATCCCTGGCCTTATGGCTTCAAGCGCAATCGCCAGGAAATCGCCGCCATGATCCGCTATGCCGTGGAAGATGGGCTGGCGGCACGCCATATGGAAGCCGAGGAATTATTTCATCCTTCCGTCGTTGATCTCATGGATCAAGGCTGAACAAAAACGCTGGGGGTAAAAATGTCATTGCATTTCACGCGACGCGCCGGTCTTGGCGCCTTGGCTGCGGCCACCATCCTGCCGGCCCGCGCCCAGGGTAATGCCATCCGTATCATCGTGCCTTTCGGCCCTGGTGGTTCCACCGATGCGGTGGCGCGGATGGTCTCACCAGGGCTGATGCAGCGCCTGGGCGTGCCCATTGTGGTGGAAAATCGCCCGGGTGCCGCGGGTTCCATCGGCACGGATGCCGTGGCCAAGGCAAAGCCGGACGGCCAGACCTGGCTACTCACTTTCGATAGCCACGCCACCATGCCGGCCCTGCTGCCGAGCCTGCCGTTCAATCTGACGCGTGATCTTGACCCTGTCATGCTGATTGGCGGTGCGCCTTATGTGATTGCTTGCCGTGCCGACAAGCCCTTCCGTTCATTGGGTGATGTGGTGAATGCCGCCAAGGCAAGGCCGGAAGCGGTTTCCTTTGGGTCCACCGGCAATGGCACGATCGGCCATTTGGCGATGACGCAATTGCAGGCGCGCAGCAGCACGCGCATGACCCATATCCCCTACCGCAGCGGCGGGCTTGCCGTGAATGATACCATGGCGGGCACGGTGGATATGATGATCGGCTCTGCTGCCTTGGTCGCCACGCAAATCGCTGCCGGCACCTTCCGCGCCGTGGCGCAATTTGGCCCGGCACGGCTGCCTGCCTTGCGGGAGCTGCCAACGGCGGAAGAAAGCGGTTATCCCGGCCTGCAGGCGGAAGCCTGGTGGGGTGTTTTCGCGCCCCATGGCACTCCCGGGGAAGTTGTTGCCCGCATGAACACGGCGCTGCGGGAAACCCTTTCGGAAGATCGCATCCGCACGCAAATGACCGAAACCCAGCAAGCGCGGCTTGTCATGTCTGACCCTGCCGGTCTGCAACGCTTCCTGGATGGCGAAGTCGCGAAATGGAGTGCGGTGGTGAAGGAATTCAATATCCGGCCTGATTGATCAGGCCGCTTCAATGCCGCGTCGCGCATCATGGCGACGCAGCAGATGCACCAATGGCAAGGCGAGCAATACCATCCACGCCTTGCCAATCACCTGGCCCACCAAATAATCCAAATTGCCAAAGGCCAGGAATAGGAACACGACACTATCCACAATCAGCCCAACCAGGCCGCTCAACAGCACAGCCAGTACCAGCCCCCGCTTCTGCAATGGGGTATAGACGGCAAGATCCGCTGTTTCACTTAGCAGAAACGCGGCGGCGGAGGCTACGACCAAGGCCGGCGGCGCCAATAGGGCGGAAAGTACAACACCGAAACCAATTGCCAGCAGGGCCCAGGCCAAACCAAGACGCCGCTGCACCAAATCCCGCAGCACCAAGGCAAGTCCAATCATCAATACGCCCGACGGGGCCATGACCCCAGGCGCGACCGGGATCAGGCAGGGGCCATTGGGCACGCAAAAAGTGCCAAGGTGACCAATCATCCAATTCGCCGCTGGAATGCAAAGCGCAAAGCCAATCAGGAACAGAAAGCCTTCACGGCGGGTATTAGCTGCGGTCATGGCTTTTCCGATCACGAAAATGCGGCGGTCCTGGAAAGGAATGGGCTAAGCGGTGCCGGGCTGCTAAGGCCTTATGGCCGCTTACCCCAGGCCCATCAGTCCGGCTGCCCGGCTGAATAGGCTGCCCAGCCCTTGGCGCGCAAGTCACAGGCAGGGCAGGTGCCGCAGCCATAGCCCCAGGGGTGCCGATGCTGCCGATCCCCCAGATAGCAGCTATGGCTATGTTCCAGCAGGGCATCCACCAAAGCCGCGCCGCCCAACGCCTCAGCCAGGCGCCAGGTCGCGGCCTTATCGCGCCACATCAAGGGCGTTTCCAGAACAAAACGCCGATCCATCCCAAGATTGAGGGCAACCTGCAGCGCCTTCAATGTATCGTCGCGGCAATCGGGGTAGCCGGAGTAATCCGTTTCACACATGCCGCCCACAATATGCTTCATGCCACGGCGATAGGCGACGGCAGCGGCAAAGCTCAAAAAGATGATGTTGCGCCCAGGAACGAAGGTATTGGGCAGGCCATCCGCATTGAAGGCAATGGCGGCTTCGGAAGTAAGCGCGGTATCAGAGACTTGTCCCAAGGCATCGAGGCGAATCAGATGATCCGGGCCAAGTTTTTTGCCCCAGTCAGGTCGGCCCGCAAGTAAGGCGGTGCGAAAATCTTCCCGGACATCAAGTTCGATCCTGTGGCGTTGGCCGTAATCAAAGCCGATGGTTTCCACCCGCGCGAAACGATCCAGCGCCCAGGCAAGACAGGTGGCGGAATCCTGGCCGCCGCTGAAAAGCACTAGGGCCGCGTCTTGTTGCATACGGCTTTCTCCAATTCGGTGACGGCCCATTGGGCGGCTTCGGCCACCACGGGGTCCGGGTCTGCGCATAATGCACCCGCCGCACCCCGCAAGCCTATATCTTCAGAATTGCCAATGGCGATCAGCACGTTGCGGATGAAGCGATTGCGCCCAATGCGCTTGATGGGGCTGCCGGAAAATAGCGTTCGAAAGGCGGCGTCATCCAGTGTCGCGAGTTCAGCAAGCTTGGGCGCGGTAAGTTCCGCACGCGGTGCAAAAGCGGGTTCTTCATGCGCGGCGGCGAATTTGTTCCATGGGCAGACCGCCAGGCAATCATCGCAGCCATAAATGCGATTGCCGATCGGCTTGCGAAATTCCTCTGGGATCGGGCCGTGATGTTCGATCGTCAGGTAGGAAATGCAGCGCCGTGCATCCAGCCGATAGGGCGCGGGGAATGCCTTGGTCGGGCAGATATCAAGGCAGCGCGAGCAGGTTCCGCAATGATCCATTTCTGGCGCATCGGGGCTGAGATCGAGCGTGGTGTAAATTTCACCGAGGAACAACCATGAACCATGGGTGCGTGAGACAAGATTGGTATGCTTGCCCTGCCAGCCCAAACCCGCCTGCTGCGCGAGCGGCTTTTCCATCACCGGCGCGGTATCCACAAAAACCTTGACGCCGGCATCGGCAAATTCCGCCACCATCCAGCGCGCCAGCGCCTTCAGGCGCTTCTTGACCACATCATGATAATCGCGATTGCGGGCATAAACGCTGATCGTCGCGCGGTCCCGCCAAGCCAGGCTTTCCAGCGGGTCGGTTTCAGGCGCGTAGGACAGGCCAAGCGCGATCACGCTGCGTGCTTCCGGCCATAGCGCGCGTGGGTCGGCGCGTTGATCGGCGCGGGCTTCCATCCAGCCCATGCCGCCATGCATGCCGGCAGCGAGGAATTCCTGGAGCCTGTCGCGCACCTCCGGCCCCAGCTGCGCCGGGGCGAAGCCAATCGCATCGAAGCCGAGGCGCTGAGCCTCTGCCCTGATGGCGTCAGCCGCGCCCACGATAGGGCTGCACTTCCTGCGCCGGAATCCAAACCGCTTCCGGCGGCGCGCCGCTTTGCCAGAAGACATCAATCGGAATGCCGCCGCGCGGATACCAATAGCCACCGATGCGCAGCCAATGTGGCGTGAGCAAGCCCATCAGGCGCTGCGCGATATCCAGCGTGCAGGCTTCATGGAAAGCGCCATGATTGCGGAAGGAAGCAAGATAAAGCTTCAGCGATTTGCTTTCCACAATCCAGGCATCCGGCACGTAATCGATCACCAGATGCGCGAAATCCGGCTGACCCGTCAGCGGGCAGAGTGATGTGAATTCCGGCGCGGTGAAGCGGATGCAATAGCGCAAGCCCGGATGCGGATTGCCGACCCGTTCCAGCACTGCCTGTTCGGGGCTTTGCGGTTGCGTGGCCGTTTGGCCAAGCTGTGTCAGATGCGACAGATCGCTCATGCTGCATTTTCCTTTTCCGCCTGCCAGCCCGCTTCAATGCGCGCGGCAGTGCCGGCCAGATCGCCTGCCAGGATACCGGCGCGGAGTTCCGCCATCAGGTCCTGATAATATTGGATATTGTGCCACGTCAGCAGCATGGGCCCCAGCATTTCATTCGCCTTGAACAGGTGATGCAGATAGGCACGCGAATGGTTCCGACAAGCGGGGCAGGC
>JBDKIR010000236.1:0-2945 GCA_039797035.1 Pseudomonadota bacterium
CGCTGCACGAAATCAATCGCGCGCATTTCCGCCATCAGGCTGCCATTGAAGGTGATTTCATTCAGCCGATTGACGATATCGGAAGCGCTGGTCGGCGTTTCCTCCCGCACTTGCGGGTTCAACTGGATCAGCATGATATCGGGCGGCCCGCCCTGTTCATACAGCGGCCATAACGCCGGATTACCAAGGTAACCGCCATCCCAATAAGGCTCGCCATCAATCTCCACCGCCTTGAAGACTTGCGGCAGGCAGGCGGATGCGAGCAAGGCATCGGGCGTGATTTCGCGCCGCGTGAAAACGCGCGGCTTGCCGGTGCGCACACTGGTTGCGGAAACAAACAGGCGCGGCGCCTTGGTTTCTTCCCGCAGCCTTTCGAAATCAATGCTCTGGTTCAGCGCATCGCGCAGCGGGTTGTAATTGATCGGAAAGGGATTGAGCTGATAGGGTGAAAGCACGCGCGAGAGCGTGTCAAAAGTGCGATAGGCGATGGACCAGGTCAGGTCATGCCCCCACATCGCCTTTTCCCAAGGCAGCGCCTGCAAGGGGCTGACGGCAAGGTTAGCGGCGATACTGCGCCAGAAACGATCCAGCGCCGTAATCGCCCCCGCCGGCCCGTTTTCAATCAGCCCCTGCACCACCATGGCGCCATTGATGGCGCCCGCCGAAGTGCCGGAAAGCCCATCCAATTCAATACGCTCATCTTCCAGCAGGCGCTCCATGGCGCCCCAGGTGAAGGCGCCATGCGTGCCGCCACCTTGCAAGGCAAGGCTGAGCCGTTTTTTCGCCACCGGCTTGGCAACCGCCGGCGATGCCATTTCCCCACTCTGGGAAATGGGAGCTTTTTCCACCCGGGTAGTTGAATCGGTCACGCAGCCATCCATCCGCCATCAATGGACAGCGCCGCGCCATTCACCGCGCCAGAGCCTGGACCGCAGAGGTAAAGCGCCATGCGCGCAACATCCTCAACCTCAATCCAGCGTCGCGATGGTTGCTTGACCAGCAAATGATCCCGTAGCGCGCTTTCCTCGGAAATACCGAATTTATCCGCCAAGGGCTTCACCTGCGCCTCGGCCAGCGGTGTGCGCACGAAGCCGGGGCAGATCGCGTTGCAGGTAATGGGCGTCTCGGCGATTTCCAAAGCAACCACCTTGGTCATGCCAACCACGCCATGCTTCGCGGCGACGTAGGCGACCTTATAGGGGCTTGCCACCAGCCCATGCGCGGAAGCGATATTGATGATGCGCCCCCAACCACGCTTCTTCATCCCCGGCAGCGCCGCGCGGATAGCGTGGAAATTGGACGACATATTGATCGCGATGATCGCATCCCATTTTTCTTCCGGGAAATCTTCGACCGGGCTCACGAATTGAATGCCGGCATTATTCACCAGGATATCGACGCCACCCAAGGCGGCTTCCGCTTCCGCCACCATGGCACGCACGCCCGCGGCCTTGGAAAGATCCGCCGCCGAATAGGGCGCATCGCCGCCGCCCATCAGCGCCCCAACCTTGGCGCGCGCCGCCGCGATATCCTCGGCCTTGCCCATGCCGTTCAGCATCACCTTGGCGCCCGCGTCCGCGAGCAGCACCGCGATGCCAAGCCCAATGCCCGAGGTAGAGCCGGTGACGAGCGCCGAGCGCCCCGCGAGAATGCGTTCCATGGCAAGCCTTTGAATGATCACTTTGTCGTCAATTAACCCGTTCGACCCGGCAAGGGAACCGCTTTTCCGGCGCAGCGCCACAGCGCGTCAGGGCAAATATTTCAACCAGCCCAGAAAACGCCGCACCAAAGGCGAAGCGAGCTTCGGCGCGTAAAAATCCCCAGCCGCACGCTTGGCGGCCTCCTGCAGCGTTGGATAGGGCAGCACCACCCCCGCCAAGGCCGAAAGCGGCAAAGCTTGGCCGATCATCAGCCCGAGCATGCCCGCCATATCCCCCGCACGCGGCCCCACCACCGAAGCGCCCAAAAGCCGCCCACGCGGCGTGGTGATCAGCTTGATAAACCCCGCCGCCCGGTCTTCCGCCACCAGCCGATCATTCTCATCAAGCCCGCGCCGCAGCACCTGAATGGCGCCATGCGCCGCACGCGCCTCAGCCTCGGTCAGGCCAATCTGCGCCAGTTCCGGATCGGTATAGATCACACGCGGTAGCGCGGCGTAATTCAGGCGCACCGGCAGGTGAAACAACATGGAACGCGCAATGATCCCAGCATGTTGAGAGGCAACATGGGTAAAGGCGCGCGGCCCCAAGCCTTCCGGGTCGGCAATATCACCGGCCACCCAAACGCGCCGATTGCCCTTCGCCCGTAAGGCAAGATCGGTCGCGATGCCATGTGCCGTTCCAACCAGCCCAGCGGCGGCCAGCCCCAAGCCTTCCAGCCGTGGCGCGCGCCCCGCCGCGATCAGCAAATGGCTGGCCATGATACTGGCGCCATCGCTCAGGCGCGCCCGCAGCCCCTCGCCCTCTTGGGAAAGCGCCGCAATGGCAACACCTTCGCGTAACTCAACCCCTTCCGACACCAGCGCCGCCCGCAGCACCGCCACAGCTTCCTGGTCCTCACGCGCGGCAATCTGCACCTGCTCAACCAGCGTCACCCGCGCGCCAAGCCGCCGGAACGCCAAGGCCATTTCCAGCCCGATCGGCCCGCCCCCCAAGACCAGCAAATGCGCCGGGCAATGCGGCAGATCGAATAGGGTTTCATGCGTCAGGAAGGGCACCTGCTGCAGGCCCGGGATCGGCGGCACAACCGCGCGCGAACCGGCGGCCACCACTGCCCGGCGAAACACCAAACGTCGGCCACCGACATCCAGACTATTCCGCCCGGTGAAATGCGCGCCCGCACGCAAGACCTCCACGCCCAGGCCGCGAAACCGCTCCTCAGAATCATGCGGCGCAATCGTCCCAATCGCGCGCTTTACCGATGCCTGCACCAAGGCCCAATCAATC
>JBDKIR010000237.1:0-3991 GCA_039797035.1 Pseudomonadota bacterium
CCCATCTGGAAAGGCTGGCGGCCAGCGGCAATGCCGCTGCGCTGAGCCTGCCACGGCCTTTGCTTGGCCGTGCGGGGTGCGATTTTTCCTTTTCCGGCTTGAAAACCGCCGTGGCGCGGGCTGTGGCGGCGGGCGCTGAGGCGGCTGATATTGCGGCCGGTTTTCAGGCCTCGGTTGCGGCCGTCATGGCGGATCGGGCCGCGCATGCCTTGGCCATGGCGCCGGGGATTACGGCCTTGGTGGTGGCAGGCGGTGTTGCGGCCAATGGCGCCGTGCGGGCCGCGCTGGCCAATGCTGCGGCGATGGCGGGCGTTCCCATGCTGGCGCCGCCATTGCGCTATTGTACCGATAATGCCGTCATGGTCGCCTGGGCGGGTATTGAAAGGCTGCGGCTTGGCCTGACCGACCCACTTTCCCACAACCCGCGCCCGCGCTGGCCGCTGGCGGAATTGGCGGCCGAGCTTTAGCCCCCGCCCCCCGGATCAGCGTTGGGCGGCGCGCCAGCGTACCCAGGGCGCGATATCGGGCAGGCGCAAGGGCACGCTGGCTGGGCCTGAAAACCGCAGGCCGATATCGGGTGCCTCCGCCACGGGCGGGCGCAGGGCAAAGCCCAGATCAAGGACCTGGCGCGGCAAATCCACGCCCCCGGAAATCCGCGCCGAAAGGCCGCCTTCCCCAGCCAGGCGCATCTCTTCCAGGCTGAGCCGACCTGCCGCGATGCGCCAGCCACCCTCCAGCCGTTCCACGGCCGTCGCCCCGCCCAGCAGGGCTTCGCGGATGGCGGTTTCCGACGCCCGAGCATCCGCCAAGCCTGCCCCGGTATAGGCGCCGGCCATGGCCAAGCCGGAAATCACACCATCAGCCAGCAGGAAGCGGCCCTCGCCCTCCAGGGTGGCGAGCAAGGCCGCTGGCGCATGGCCGGAGGCCGCAATGCGCCCTTCCGCATCGATCCGCCCCGCCGCAAGATCGAGCGGGAGTTCAAAAATCGGCTTGGCCAGGCTGGCCCCGATAATGCCGAAACTGCCTTCCAGCCTTGGCGGTTGGACCGAGGCATCGAAAACGCCCTGTCCTTCAACCTTGCCCCCGGCCAATTGGGCTTGCAGCGCCTTCAATCGCAACCGGCCATTTTCCAGGACCAGATCCAGATTGGCATCCTGCAAAGGCGGCAGGCGATAGGCCTCAAGCCGCGTGGCCGCGACGGTCAGCGCCGCGTCAAACCCCGTCAGCAGCCATAGCGGCAGCGGTTCCTGCGCTGCGAGATCAAGCCCCGGCAGGGCGAGGGTTTCGGCCTGGATGCGCCCGGCGAGCCTTGGGCGCGCGGCCGAGAGATCAAGCCGTCCATCGCCGGAAAGCCGGGTTTCGGCCGCCACCAGATCAAAGGAATCCGCCGTGATGATGGGCCCTTCCGCGGCGAGCCGGGCGATCAGGGAAACCGAGCCTTCGCCCATCCAAAGCGGTTCCGCCTGCCCCAGCGCCAGGCCGAGCAAGCGTGCAGCGCCCGGATGGCGGAAGGTCAGGCTGCCTTGGGCGCGGTGTTTCAGCGCATCCAACTGCAACTGCACATCCAGGCGGGCATCTTCCAGCAGCATTTCACCGCGCAACGCCAGCGCTTCCATGGCGCCATTGCCCTGCAGCCGGAGGGTCAGGGGCAGCACGGCAATACCAGCGGGCAGGCTCGGCATATCGCTGACCAGCCCGGCCAGGGTGCTGGCCATGGGGGCGGAGAATTCCAGCGCCACATCATGCAAGCTGGGTTGCGCGCCAAGGCCAATGCCGCCGCTGGCGCTGAAGGCCGCCCCATGGGCGCGGCTGGTCAGACGGCGCAGCGAAAGGCGCCCGGCTTCCAACCGCGCTTCGGCGACAAGATCTTCAAAGCCGATGCCAAGGACGCGCCCTTGCTGCGCGGTCAGCCTGAGATTGGCATCAACCCCATCCAGTGCGGCAGTCACGGTCTGCCAGGACGGGTTTTCTGTAATGAGGCCGTCAAGGTCTAGCTTTTCGGCATTGATCCCAAGGCCAAGCGCGGGCCGCGCCCCGAAGCGGAGAATGCCCGCCCCACCAAAGCCCGTGCCATCCAGGCTGGCCACAAGGTTTTGCACTTCAAATTGTGTGGGATCGAGCAGAATGCGCGCCTGACCTTCAAAGCTGCGCAGCCGGGCAGGATCGAGCCGTTCCAGCGGCAGGCCCAGCGCGGCGAGGCTGGCGCGGAGGCTGGGGCCGGAAAATCCCACCATCAAATCCAGCCGGTCATCCTGCGCCGTGCCATGCGCCTGCATTTCGGCATCGCCGGGCAGGAGAGCGCTGACATCCGTCAGCGTCAGGCGTTTGCCTTCGCGTGTCAGCCCGCCCTTGATGCGGCGCAGGACCTGCCCCTGCCAACGTGCCGCTTCAGCGGAGATATCCAAAGTGACCGGCAAGGCGGATGGCGCGGCATGGCGTAAGGCTTTGGACCAGGTGTCCAGATCCAACCGGCTCATGTTCAGGGCCAGATCGAGCCTTGGCTGCGGCACCATGGTAAAATCCGCCGCTGCACGGCCCGACGCCCCATCGAATTCCACGGCAAGATCGCTGGCAGCGATTTGATGTTCTGTCGCACGCAGCCGCCCGGTGGCGCGGAAGGGCAGGGCGGGGGCGGGCAGGAAGGCGGAAAGATAGGCGCCAGAGGCTTCCACCCGCCCTTCAAAGCCGCCTTTCGCCACCAGCGCGCCACGCGCCAAAAGTGAAGCGCCCTGACCATTCAGGCGCAATTCCAGCGTGCCGACACCATCATAGCCGGGCCGGCCCAGCACGGCCTGAAAGCGCGCTTCAGCCCCGGCCCGGGTGAAGGAGCCTTCAACGCGTACCGCATCAAGCGGACCGGGCGCCGCCAAGCGCGCCGCGACATTTTCCAGGACCGCTTCGCCAAGTGTCACACGGCTGGCTTCAATGCGTGCCGCGAAATCCGAAAGCCAGGGCGCCGGGCGAAGCGCGCCTGTGCCGGGTAGCGGCCAGGGGAGGCGAATATCCGCGCCGATCAACACCAGATCGCGTGCTTCCAGCCGGCCGAAAAGCAGCGGCGCCAGACCGAGCCTGAGCCGCAGCGTCTGTGCCTTGACGCCAAGCCCGCCTTCATCCTGACCCAGATGCACCTCATCCGCTTCAATGACGGGCTGGGGCAGCAGCACGACGCGGAGCGGCCCCTGCAAGGCAACCGGCCGGCCCAGCCGTTCCGCCGCCAGCGCGGCCAGCCGATTGCGCTGGCCTTCCCAGGAGATCAGGCGCGGCCCGATCCAGACCGCCGCCAAGGCGATCCCGGCACAGAGAAGCGCGAAAAGGCTACGGCGAGATTTCAGCTTGTCGCCCCCCAGCCACCACCGCCCGGCGTTTCAATGCCGAGCACTTCGCCAGCGGCAAGATGCGCGGAATCGCTACCCCCCAGCCATTGGATGCTGCCATCGGCGCGTTCCACCCATTGCCGCCCGGCAGCGCCATTGGCGCCACCCTGCAAGCCATGCGGCGGGACGTTGCGGCGCGATGCCACAATCACCGCTTCCATCGGATGCAGGAAGCGAATGCGCCGACGTGATCCATCACCGCCGCGCCAGCGCCCCGCACCGCCCGAGCCGCGCCGGATGGAAAATTCCTCAAGCCGCACGGGGTAGCGCAGTTCCAGAATCTCCGGATCGGTCATGCGCGTATTGGTCATATGGGTTTGCACTGGCCCCGCGCCATTGAAGCCCGGCCCGGCGCCAATGCCGCCGCAAATCGTCTCGTAATACTGGTAGCGCGCATCGCCAAAGAGCAGGTTGTTCATGGTGGCCTGAGCAGAAGAACAGGCGCCAAGTGCGGCGAGTAACGCATTGCAGGTCATTTGGCTGACTTCGGTATTGCCGGCCACCACCGCGGCGCCGGGGCGCGGTGACAGGAAAGTGCCTTCCGGAATCACGATTTCCAGGGGCTTCAGGCAACCATCATTGAGCGGAATATCCTCACCCACCAGGCAGCGGAAGCA
>JBDKIR010000238.1:0-2871 GCA_039797035.1 Pseudomonadota bacterium
CTTCGCCAAATTCCTGATGTGGCGCGACCTGGGGCCTGAGGAAAATCCGGGCCTTGCCGATCATCCGATGGTGCGCGCGCTGGTCGGGGGGGAGGCACTTTCGATCCCGCCCGTATTTCCCGATGACGCCGATGTGGATGCGGAAATCCCGGTTGAGCGCCTGGATCATGTAATGGATGTGGATGGCAGCCAGGCGCTTGCCGCGGAGGCTGTCCGGCGCGGCGGGCATGTGGTGATCCAAGGCCCACCCGGTACCGGCAAAAGCCAGACCATCAGCAATATCATCGCTCAAGCTGTGCTGGATGGAAGAAGCGTGTTGTTCGTCGCGGAAAAACTCGCCGCGCTTGAAGTGGTGAAACGCCGGCTGGAGAGTATTGGCCTTGGCGCGGCCTGCCTTGAATTGCATTCGGAAAAGCAATCGAAGCGCGCAGTGCTGGATGAACTCCGCGCGACACTTTCCCTGCCAATGCCGCCCAAGCCGGAGCGTGATGCGGTGGTGCGCCGTTTGGGATCACTGCGCGGGCGGATCAATCGCCATGCGGCGGCGATGCGTGCGGAAGTTGGCGCTTCGGGGATGGCGCTGCATCAGGTGATCGGCGCGCTGGTTGGCTTGCGCCAACGCGGTGTGGCGGCACCGGATTTTTCCGTGAATGTCGCGGAATGGGATGCGGCGGCGATTGAAGCGCGGCGCGATGCGATCAAGTTATTGGCCGGCTATGCGGCGGATGGTGGTGCGCAAAGCCCCTGGCGCGGCATGATGGCCGATATTGGCTCGGCCGATACGGATCGGCTGCTGGGGCGGCTGCCCGGTTGGATCCGTGCCTTTGCCGCGGCCGGTGCGGCGCTGAGGGCGGAAGCTGGGCCGAAGGCAGCGGACAGCACGCTTGCCTTGAACCCGGCCTTGGCAGCGGCACCCGCACATGACGCAACCGCGTTAAAGCATGAAGCCTGGGCGGGCGATCTGGCGCCGCTGGAAGCCCTGGTGCAGGCACTTATGGCTTGGCAAAAAGCCAAGGCCGATCCGCAGCTTTTGCCGGGTGCTTTGGATATGGCGGGCATTGCGGAAGCGCGCGCCACGCTGGCCGAAGCTGGCGGTGTTTTCGGGTTTCTGTCTGGTGCGCGGCGCGATGCCAAAACGCTCGCGGCACGTGTTGCGCGTGATGCGGAAAACCCGCTGCCGGCGCTTGATGCCGTGCTGGCTGGGCAGGCCGCGCGCGAAGCCTTGCGCAAGGGGGATGCTTTGGGCCGTGCGGCTTTCGGCAGGCTCTGGCAGGGGGAAGCGAGTGATCCCGCGCCACTGGCGGCCTTGCTGGCTTGGCGCAAGACCCATGGTGCCGCGGCGCTGACGGCGCTCGCCAACGGCGCCAAGCCTGCCGAAGCCGCGCCGCTGCAAACGGCGCTGGCTGCCTTTCAGGAATTGCAGCAGGCAACGAAGCTTGATGCGCGCAGTGCCTTTGGTGTGGATGAAGCTTCTTTCACCGCCCTAGCCGCGCGGCTTGGCGATTGGGCGGCAGCGCCGGAAGCGCTTGATGCCTGGCTGGGCTGGCGCCGTGCTGCTGCTTCGGCTGCGGGGCTGGAGCCTTTGCTGGAACGCTTAGCCGATGGTCGCGTTGCGCCCGAAGTGGCGGAGGATGTGTTTTCCTTCGCGCTGCATGAAGGCTTGCTCCGCGCTGCCATGGCGCAGCACCCGGAATTGGCGGCATTTGATGGCGCGGTGGCGGATCGGCTGGTTGAGGATTTCCGCGAAGCCGATCGCGCACGCATTACGCTAACGCGTGCCGAAGCAGCCTATGCCCATGCGCTGCGCGTGAAGGAAGTGCGCGATGGCGCGCCGGGCATGGCCGTGCTGCGTGGCGAGATGGAAAAGAAGCGCGGTCATTTGCCGGTGCGCGAATTGCTGCTGCGCGCTTCCCAGGCGGTGCAAAAGGCCAAGCCGATTTTCATGATGAGTCCGCTTTCGGTGGCGCAATTCCTCGCCCCCCCGCATGGGCTGAAGCCGGGCCTATCCTTCGACCTGCTGGTGATTGATGAAGCGAGCCAGGTGGAACCTGTGGATGCACTCGGCGCAATTGCGCGTTGCCGGCAGGTGGTGGTGGTGGGTGATGACAAGCAAATGCCCCCCACGCGCTTCTTCCAGCGCATGACTGGCGAGGAAGGGGAGGAAGCCGCCGAAGATACGCCCGATGTTGTCGCGGCGCGCGATGTCGAAAGCATTCTGGGGCTGTGCAATGCGCGCGGCCTGCCATCCGCCATGCTGCGTTGGCATTATCGCAGCCGGCATGAAAGCCTCATCGCGACATCGAATGCGGAATTCTACGACAATCGGCTTTTCATCCTGCCATCGCCGCGTGCACGCTCAGCCGCGCTTGGGCTTTCACTACGGCGCGTTGAAGGGCGGTTTGACACTGGCGGCACTGGCACTAATGCGGAAGAAGCCCGCGCCGTCGCGGAAGCCGTCATTGCCCATGCGCGTGAAACGCCCGGCGATACCTTGGGCATAGCGGCATTTTCCATTCGCCAGCGTGATGCGATCCTGAATGCCGTTGAAGCGGCGCGGCGCGACAATCCCGATACGGAAGCGTTTTTCAGCGCTCATCAGGATGAGCCGTTTTTCGTCAAGAACCTGGAAAACGTGCAGGGCGATGAACGCGATTCCATCATGATTTCGGTGGGCTACGGACGCGGCGCTGATGGCAAGCTCGCCATGCGCTTCGGCCCGCTTTCCGCTGATGGTGGAGAGCGCCGGCTGAATGTGCTGATCACGCGCGCGAAGAAGCGCTGCATTGTGTTTTCGTCAATCGGTGCGGATGACATTGATCTGGCGCGTGCTTCTGGGCGCGGGGTGGCGACACTCAAATCCTTCCTCGCCTT
>JBDKIR010000239.1:0-10876 GCA_039797035.1 Pseudomonadota bacterium
GAACAGCCGCCGCCACCCCGCGCGGGTCATCTGTCGGGTGATTGGGTTGCAGGCGAATGGAAAGCCGCCCGGGCAAGCCGATGGTATTGCGAAACCGCGTGACGCAGCTGCACTTGGCCGCCACTGAAATCAAATCCGAAACACGCATGATCTTGCTCGCCGCCGCCACCATTTCCGGTGTCAGGCCAGGCGCAAGTGCTGCCAGGCTTTGCGTATCCGCGGCATCTGAAAGCAGCCAATCGCGCAACCCGCCAACCGTCAGGCTGCGAATGGGGCTGAAGGCGGCGGCATCGTGATTATCCTGAATAAGGCGTGTCACCTCATCCGCCTCATAAGGAATGAGGGCTTCGGTGAGAAAACGCTGCAGGGGCAGATCGGCCAGGGCCCGTTGCGCGGCAATGCGTTCTTCCGCCGATTGCGCCGCCACGCCCGCAAGCGCATCGCCCGAGCGGAACGGGGTGGCACGTGCCATCAGGGTTTTCAGATCAGCGAAAACGTGACGCGTCGTGCCGATGCTATGCGCGAAGGCCATGCTGGGGGTCCGTCATTCACCTGCCCATGTCCAGGCAGGCCCATTACTATAGGCGCTGAGGCGATGAAATACAGCGTCGCCGCATGACATTCCAAGGCAAGCCCGATACACTTATTGCTTTGGTGGGAGGTATTTCATGCGTATCGCGGTGATGGGAACAGGTGGTGTTGGTGGTGCTTTTGGCGCGGCCTTGGCAAAGGCGGGCGCTGACGTGACCTTTATCGCCCGTGGTGCCCATTTGAAGGCGATGCGCGAAGAAGGGCTTCGCATCACCGGCGGGCGTGGGGAGACGCATCTGCTGCCCACCAAGGCCACGGATGACCCGGCCTCGGTAGGACCGGTGGATCTTGTCATGTTCTGCGTGAAACTCTGGGATGTGGAAAGCGCCGGGGAAGCCATTCGGCCCATGGTGGGGCCAGATACCGCGGTGCTTCCCTTGCAGAATGGCATTGATTCCAGTGAAAGGCTGATCCCCATCTTGGGCGCCAAGGCGGTGATGGGCGGGGTCGCGCAAATCAGCGCCACCATCGATGCGCCCGGTGTCATACGCCAGACCGGCACCTTCATGCGGCTGGCCTTTGGTGAATTGGATGGCAGCATCACGCCGCGTGGGCAGCATTTTCTGGAATGGTGTCAGCGCGCCGGCTTTGACGCGACACTCAGCGACAAGATCGTGACGGAGCTTTGGCTCAAATTCATTCTGCTCGCGACCAATTCGGGCATGACAGCGCTGACGCGCCGGCCGATCGGTGAATTGCGTGATGATCCCGATATCCTGCCCTATTTCCGTTCCGGCGTTGAGGAAGTGATCGCCGTTGCCAAGGCGAAGGGCGTGCCTTTGCCCGCCGATGTGTTGGAACGCAGTCTGAAATTCACCATGGCAGCGCCGGCCAATATGCGTGCGTCCATGGCCGTGGATTTGATTAGGGGCAATCGGATTGAATTGCCGTGGCTTTCGGGCAAGGTGGTGGCCATGGGGCGTGCCTTGGGGGTGCCAACACCCACCCATGCCATGATCAATGCCGCGCTGAAGCTTTACGCGTTGGGCGCGCTGGAAGGTTAGGCGCCCGCACCATTCTGGCTTTGCCAGGCGGTGGCAATCTCGCCCATCGTGGCGGGCCATAGGCTGCCGCGCGCCAGAATGCCATCCAGCATCTGGTTGAAGGCGGCCATGCGATGCGGATGGCCCATCAGCCACGGCGTGATCGGAATGGTCAGGATACGCCCACTGCCCGTTTCCTGCGCTTCCTGATCAAGCACGGCATGCGCGGCCAGGATGGCCTGGGTGAATTCTTCCGTCGCCATATGCTGTTGATGCAACATGCGTTGATCCGACAGATCCTGCGACAAGGGCATGGCGATCAGTTGGCCGGCCGGCGTGGTCACGACATAGGGCATATCATCATTGGCCCAGCCGCTGGTGTAGCTGAAGCCCGCTTCTGCAAGCATGCGCTGGGTATGCGCGGATTCCGAATGTGCGGGCGAATGCCAACCGCGGACCGCTTGGCCAAAGCGTGCACGCAATAGGCCTGTCGCTTCCTGGATGATGGCGCGTTCATCCGCTTCCGCCACGCCGCTATGGTGCAGATGCCCCATATCAAGGCCGCCGCAAACAATTTCCACGCCTGCGGCTTCAAGGTCATCCATCAGCACAGGGTAGCGTTTGGCAAGAACAGCGCTGAGCAGCGCCGTGGCTGGCAGCGCGCGCGCGGAAAGTGATTTCAGCAGCCGATAAACGCCAATTCGGTTGCCGTAATCGCGCAGCGTATAATCCCAATAGGAAGGGTAGGGCCGTTCCATGCCACCGGGCGCGATGAAGGGCTTGAGTGGCATATCCATGGGGAAATGCCCCATATGCAGCGCGCAACAAAGCGCAACCCGCGCCCCGCCCGGCCAGGTTACCGGACGCGCCTGGGGCAGCACCCGGAAGGGATATAAATCATGATCCATCCCGCGACGGCGCAGCGGGTAGCGCAGATAATCATCAGGCAATCCGGTCATGGTGTTCCTGCCGCGATCCAGGCTTTGGCTTCCGCCAGATGATGTTCGGTATACCAGGCCGCGATTTCACGCCCGGTTGCCAACCAAACCTTATCATGGCGCACCACATGGCGCAGAATATCATCCAATGCGCCAATGCGGTGTGGCTGGCCGATCAGGAAGGGATGCAGCGGCATGCACATGACGGTGCCGCTTTCAGCGCCTTCTTCATACAGATGGTCGAATTGTGCCTTGCAGATGGCGGCGAAACGCTCAGGCGGCGTATTGCGCATGGCCAGCAAGGGCACATCATTGATTTCAAGCGAATAGGGAATACTGATCAACTCGCCCTTGCGGACATTCACCGGCGTTGGCTGATCATCATGCAGCATATCAAGCGTATATTTGATACCTTCTTCCGCCAGAAGATGCTGGGTGGTTTCGTCATTGGAAATCGCCGGGGTAAGCCAGCCATCCAATGATTGGCCGCTGGCGCGCAGGATGGTTTCGCGGTTTTCGCGAATGACGGCGCGCTGCTGATCCTCAGTCATGCCGTAGAAATAACGCGTGTTATAGGTGCCGTGGCTGAATAATTCCCAATCCAACGCGCAGCAGCGTTCGATGATTTCCGGGTAATGGTCGCAGACCGCGACATTCAGCGAAACACTCCCGCGCACGCCATGGCGTGCCATGACATCGGCCATGCGCCAGAAGCCGACCCGATTGCCATAATCACGCCAGGAATAGCCCAGCACATCCGGTTGCGGCCGCGTCCAGGGCATGCGCCGCGCATTGGGCGGCGGATCCAGTTCATAATGTTCGATATTGGGCGCAACCCAAAAAGCGATGCGCGCGCCATTGGGCCAGGAAATGCGCGGCCGGCGCCGCCAGGGCATGTAATCGTAATGACCAGGCTCGCTCAGCATAGGCTTGCATACTCCCGCGGCGGATGCGTGGCGCGCCTTCAGGGTCCAAGCGCAGCCACGGTGCTAGAGTAATCGCTAAGCGGGGCGCATTTCAATCTTGTGGCAAAACCTATCAAGGGCTTCCGCGAAACCGGCCCGCGTTTCGCCAAAAGCCGCAGCGAAACGCTGCTGCGCGGCGTGATCATCCCGGGCACAAAGCATGATGTCCGTGACACCAATGCCGACATCACGATCCCCGGGACCAAGGGAGGAGCCGGACCCGGCATCGATATCAAGTTGCACTTCATGCGCAGCCGTATGGATTTCCAGCAATAGGGTGCGGCGTGTTCCTTCACCAATCAGGATCGCCCCGCTTTCGCTCAATGGGCCATTGGGGTCGCGGAGCGTGACGCGAATTGGGGTATCGAAAGCCGAACCGCGCAGCCGGACGTAAAGCCGCAGGCCACGGCCCAGCGCCGCCTGTGGCAGTGGCAGGCGCAGGCTTGCGATGCCTGGTGCGGTCCAGCAGCCCCAATCTTCCAACCTGTGCCATTGGCGGCCGAGGCGGAGCATATCGGCCAAGGCAAGATCAAGACTGGGCTTTGGCGAGAGCCCTTTGCCAAGATGCAGGATCCGTCCCAATTCAAGTGAGATCAGGCGCTTTTGGCGGGCCTCGGCAGTGGGTTCCGCCTGAAGCACGGCGGTGAGAAATGCGTCGGCAATGGCGCCCCAATCACGCAGCTGCGTATGCGCGCGCGCCGCTTCCTGCAAGGCAAGGCGTTCCTCAGGCTGGAAGATCAAGACCTCAAGCTTGTCGATCAGGTCCTCAATATCGCCGGTGCGAAAATAGACCGCCGCCTTGCCGCCCGCTTCCGTCAGGGAGGAATTGCACGCCACCAGCGCGAGCTTTCCGTAGGATAGGCTTTCGGTCACCGGCAAGCCCCAGCCTTCATAGAAGCTGTTGAATACGGTGAAGAGGCAGGTTTCATAAAGCTCAGCAAGGCCGGCATCCGCCAAGCCGGAAATCAGATGGATTTTCTGGGTGAGAGCAGGGTGTTGCTGGAGATAAGCCTTGGCCGGGCCAAATAGCCAGCCCGGCTTGCCGATACAGACAAGCGCCGGAATGGCTTCCGCACCATGGCGTTCGATCATCGCCTGCCAGGCCTGAAACAGCATCAGGTGGTTTTTGCGGCTTTCCAGCGTACCGACGCAGAGAATGAAGGGTGTTCCAGGCGGTATGGGGCTGACGCCTGCGTCCTTGTCCTGCTGCGATAGCAGGGCGAGATCCCGCCGCATGTCGCCATTCAACGGCACCGGCGTCATGGGCAGGTCTGCGTCGGGCAGAAAGCTGGCGATCTGTGCCGATGCATCCAGCACCGACCATTCCGAAATGGTCACCACCGCATCGCTTTCCAGCGCCATGGTGGCGAACCATTGGGCGAATTCCGCCACCAAAGGTGTTGCGCAATGCTCAGGTGTCACGATCGGGATGCAATCATAGAGCATTGATACAAAGCGTATGGCATGACGCTGTTTGAGCGCGCGAATATGCAGGAAGTAATTCTCGATCCACCAGGGGGTGCCCAGGTTGAACAGGATGAAGCCATCATCCTGAGAATAATCTTCAAGGCGTTTCGGCTGCGCGGCATGCCGCTGCAATTCATCGATGATCAGGTCGAAATCTGCCGCGGCCATGAATTTTGTACTGCGGAAGAAATCATACAAAGCCAGGAAAAAATCTGCCGTCAGCAACACCCAATCCTGAGCATCACGGTCGAGGTAAACCAGGGCGAAATCCGCCACTGTCGTATGTTGGGTGAGTGCGCGTTGAATGATGTTGAGCTGTACGCGCTGAATACCGGTCGGCAGACGGCGTTCATGCAGATATTGAATGAGATCCGAGATATCAAAAACAATACAGGGTTTGCGGGTGTTTTCCAGGTTCTGCGCCAGGGCGTTCAATTCATGCCGGGCGTCGGTATTGTCTGGCCGTAACAAAAGGGCCTGTTCATAATTCTGCTTGGCCTCATCAAGGCGTCCCAAAAGCTTCAGCGCATGCCCGATCTGAAGATGGAGGTCATCATCTTCCGGCGTGGCCGTCAGGGCCTGCTGATACTGCGCCAAGGCAGCGGCAATCTGTCCTTGTTCCTTCAGGCAATGGCCGAATTGAATGCGTATGGCGGTATCATCTGGGTGAATGTCCAGATAGGCCTGATAGGCCTGGGCGGCTTCCGGCCAGCATGCCGCATCGCGCTTCGCATCCCCTTCCGCGCGGTGATGCGCCGCGCTGCTATCCCCGTCCTGCCCTTGTTCTGTCATGACATTGGCCGATTTCACGCCATCTTCTGGTATTTCTGATACACGGCATGCAGCCGCTGCTGGTAGCGCGCGGCGGAGAAGTTTTCTGCTTGGATGGGGCCGGCTTCCATCAATTGGCCGCGCAGGTCTGCATTCTGATCCAGGGCACGCATGGCCTCCACCATGGTGCGCGTGTCATAGGGGTCGATCTGCAAGGCGGCATCCCCAACGACTTCCGGCATGGATGCGGTATTGGAGGTCATGACCGGCGTGCCCAGTGACATGGCTTCCAACGCAGGCAGCCCGAAGCCTTCATAAAGCGATGGAAACAGCACCGCCTTGGCGCCACGGATCAGGCTCACCAGCAGGGGGAAGGGCGCGTAATCAATCTGCATCACGCGAAAGCGTCTTTCGGTGATATTGCCATGGGTCAGCAGGTAGCGGACATGTTCATTATCGGACAGCAGGCGCAATTCCTGTTCGGATTGCCAAGCCTTTTTGCCGACGATGATGAGCGGATCGGTCACGCCGGAAGCCAGATAGGCTTCAATCATGCGCCCGACATTCTTCTTTGGTTCAATGGCACCGAAAAACAGGAAATAGCCTTTGTAATTCAGCCCAAAAGTGCCTTCGATATCACTTTTGACATCGCTGATCGGCTTGTTGCGATAGCGGGCGGGAATATCCACGGCCTGATAGGTATTGGTGATGCGGCTTTCCGGAATACCGAATAGATTGATGATATCCTTCTTCGAAGCCTCACTCACCGTGACGATATGATCGGCACTTTTCGTCAGGCGCCGCATCAGCCGGAAGTAATACCGCTTATTGTCCAAGGTCGTGTAAGGCAGCCGCAAAGGCACCAGATCATGCAGGGTATAGATATTCTTGGCATTCAATACCCGTAATGCCAGCGGATAGGTCCAATGCATGATGTCGGGCGTTTGGCGGAAATGCACCGCCAGGCGTCGGCCAAAGAACTTGCCGTAAAGGCGCTGCTTTTCGAACAAGCCCTGCACATTCCAGATGTGATCGAAATAGGGCAGGCGGCTGCGGAAGGTATCGCGGATCACGCGCCCGGTGATGGGCACTTGCGTGGCAATTTCGCCAAAGGGCAGGCTCAGCGTGCGCCAAATGGCCACCAGATATTCCGCGAGCCAAGATGGCTTGCCCACACGCGGATCGAAAAAAGCGATTTCGCGAATGAGCGAATGCAGGCTGATGGTGGAAGCCGAGGTGCCATACAACACGCCGACTTCGGCCCCCAAATCACGCAGCGCGAAGGAAAGGTTGCGGGCATAGGTCGCAACCCCGGTGCCTTGTTCAAGGGAAAGATTGAAGCCGTCGATATAGATACGGGCCTTGCGCATCATTGAAAACCATTAAGTAATGATCTTCATTGTTTGACGGCATGATGCGCCAAGGTCAAGTGTTTTACTAAAGTTAATCAATCAAGCTGTGCGATCCTGCGCGGCGCCCAGCCCGTTGGTGCTGGGCGATGCCGCTTTTTCAGTCGATGCGCCGCATGCCCTTGGCGAAGCGCCGGGCGTTTTCCACGTAATGGGCAGCGGAAGCGAGAAGCCGGCTGACGGTTTCCGCATCCAGCGTGCGGATGGCCTTGGCCGGGGATCCCACGACCAGGGATCTTTCGGGAATTTCCTTGCCTTCGGTCACCAGGGCGCCGGCGCCGATGATGCTGCCCGCGCCGATGCGCGCGCCATTCATGACCGTGGCGCCCATGCCAATCAGCGCGCCATCGCCAATGGTGCAGCCATGCAGGATGGCGTGGTGCCCCACCGTCACATCCGCACCCACGGTCAATGGAAAGCCCGCATCGGAATGCAGCATGGCGCCTTCCTGGATATTGCTGCGCGCGCCAATGCGGATGGGTTCATTATCGCCGCGAATAACGGCGCCAAACCAAATCCCGACATCCTCAGCCAGGAAAACATGGCCAACAACATGGGCATCGGGCGCGACCCAGAAGCGGTCCGCGCCGGGGGTTACGGGCTTCAGGTCATCAAGGGCGTAAATCGGCATGGCGGCGTTCCTTTGTGCATGTGCCGTATTGCGATGGGATGCCTGCCCCATGGTCCACAATGTCCCATGAGGCATATTCGGCAGGCCGAAGCGGCCCTATTCCGCTGCGGGGCGCTTGGCCTTGCGGATCGGGTCCAGGATTTCCGCCGTGTGCTGCCCCGGTGTTGCCAGATCCAGCCGGAGCGGCAGGCGTTCAGCACCAAATTGCATGGGCAGTGCCGGGACCGCCGCCGGGCGCCCATCGGGCAGGGTGACGCTATGCAGCCCGTGATTGGCCAGCAAATGCGGATCAGTGAACAAATCCCACGGCTTGGCAATGCGCGAATAGGGCAGCCCGGCACGGGCGCACATTTCTTCCAATGCCGCGACACTATGTTTTTTCAGCAAGCTCTGCACCAAGGGGATCAAGGTTTCACGCCGCTTGGCGCGTTCCGTATTGCTGCAATAGCCGGGGTCATTCAGCGCGGGTTCCTGCAATTCGCGGGTGAAGATTTCCCATTGCCGTTCCGTCACCACGCCGATGAAAATCTGTTCACCATCGGCCGTGTCAAACACATCGTAAACACCCCAGGCGCGGCGGCCGGCGGGCATCGGTTCGGGCGCCTTGCCGGTGATCGCTTCCTGCAGCATGGCGGTTGAAACCAGGAAGGCGGCGTTTTCAAACAGGCCGGTTTGCAAATGCTGCCCACGCCCGGTCACGTCGCGCTGGCGGAGCGCGCCCAGAATGGAAATGGCGCCAAACATGCCGCCCATCATGTCATTCACCGGCGCGCCAGCGCGGAGCGGCCGGCCCGGCGGGCCAGTCATATAGGCAAGGCCGGATTGCATCTGCACCACTTCATCAAGCGCAGTGCGGTTTTCATATGGGCCGGGCAGATAGCCCTTGAGTGA
This sequence comes from Pseudomonadota bacterium, assembly GCA_039797035.1. GTDB lineage: Bacteria > Pseudomonadota > Alphaproteobacteria > Acetobacterales > Acetobacteraceae > Neoroseomonas. The sequence goes on from JBDKIR010000239.1 coordinate 8,647, forward strand.
GCAATAGATCAGCCTTGGATTGCGCGCGGCAAGCGCTTCATAGCCAAGACCCTTGGCGGCCAGCCCACCGGGGCGGAAATTTTCCACCACCACATCGGCGGTATCGATCAGGCTTTTCAGGGTTTCCAGATCGGCCGCATCATCCGTGTCGATGGTGACGCTTTTCTTGTTGCGGCTGAAAGCCGGGAAGAAGCCCGTGCCGGATGCGACCAGATAGCGGGTGCGGTCCCCTTTGCCGGGCGGTTCAATCTTGATCACCTCGGCGCCCAAATCCGCCAATACCAGGCCGCAAGTGGGCCCCATGACCATGTGGGAGAATTCGACAACGCGAATGCCAGCAAGCGGTAGCGGATCCATGGCAAGGCCTTATGGGCAGGTGGTTTCACCGGTGCGCCCGCCCTGCAGCGCCCCGTGCGAAAAGCTTAAGCCATTTCGCCGAAGCGCGAAATCGCACCACCGCCATCCTCAAGCCCCGCGCCTGGCCTCGGTTTGGCGTTGCGCTGGCCTCCGTCTAAAACCGGGTGATGGATGACCTGATCTATACCCTGGTACGTGCGGCGGATTGGCAAGCAGCGGAAGCGGCGGGGGCCTATCACGGCAGCGCCGATGACCGGCGCGATGGCTTTTTGCATTTTTCCACCGCGGCGCAATTGCGCGCCAGCGCAGCCAAGCATCGGGCGGGTATTGCTGATCTGCTGATGGTTGAAGTGGCAACCGAGGCGCTGGGTGAAGCACTCCGCTGGGAAGCGGCGCGCTCTGGCACGCGTGCCGGGCTGTTTCCCCATCTCTACGGCGCGCTCGGCTTGGCGGCGGTGCGCCGCGTGCTGCCCGTACCCTTGGCCGCGGATGGACAGCACGTGTTTCCGCCGGAAATACCCTAAGGCATCAGGTGTTTGGCTTGGTCTGACGCTGGCTCATCAGGCAGGCAAAAACCACAATCACCGCGCCGGCCAAACTCCAGCCGCTCGGCCATATTCCCCAAATGCTGGCATCGAAAATGACCGCAAACAGCATGGCGGTGAATTCAAGCGGCGCAAGCCGTGCGGCGCGATCAATGCTGAAGGCAATTGCCAGCGCCAGTGTCGCCCCCCCGGCAAATACCCCATTGGCAATCAACGCCAGCCAATCCATGGCATCGGGTGCCACCCAGGACGCGCTTGCAAAGGGCAGGATCACCAGTAGCAGCGGCAAAGACGACCAGACGATCAAACGCGCCGCGCCGCTCTCGGCCTGCAATAGGCGGCTGATGGTCAGAAACCCGGCATAGGTCAGGGTGCCGAGAAACGCCCAGCCATAGGCAGCCCAAGGGCCATCCGCATGCAGCCCCGGCGCCATGGCAATCAGCACGCCGAGAAAACCAATGCCGGACCAGATCCACACAGCCGTGCCATTGCTTTCCTTCAGGACAAGCGCGGCAAGACCCAAGGTGAAAAAGGGCGCGGTGAAATAAACCAGATAGCCCTCCGCCAAGGGCAATTCCCGAAAGGCGAGGAAAAAGCCATAGGCCGAACCGGCCATGCACATGGCCCGCAGTAAATGGAGCCATGGCCGCGGCGTGCTGATGGGCCCGCCGGCGCCGGGCCGGATCAGGCGTGCAGCCAAAAGCAGCAGGAGCAAGGTGCCGTAGCGAATCGCCAAGACCTGATCCGCCCCATAACGGCTCGCCAGCAGCTTGGAATTGGCATCGAGCAGCGCAAAAAGCGCCATGGATGCCACCAGCAAAAGCGACCCCTTGAAGTTTTGCATGATAACCCGGTCTGGCGTTGTGGCGCTTATGCGGCGCCTCAGCCACCTTGTCGCGCCCGCGGCCCTGTAGCGTCAAGCATTGCGGGCCTGCTTGCCGGCATTCAAGTACTGAACAGCGCCAGCAATGCCGCCAGATCTCCCTGGCCTAGCAGCAGCACATCATCACCAGCGCCACCATCAAGCGTGGCCTCTCCCATCGGGGCAATCAGCGTATCCGCGCCCCCATTGCCGATCAGCTGGCCCGAAGCTGCACCACCGATCATGCTGTCATCGCCTGCGCCGCCAATCGCGGCTTCAACCTCCTGCAAGTGATCGCTACCGATGCCAGCGCCTGAGGCTGTGCCAAGGGTCAGATCAATGATCAGCGCATGGTTTGCGGTCGTGTAATCCGCCCAATCCAGATCGGCGCCACCCACCAGGCTGTCATTTCCTGCGCCACCCAGCAGAACATCGCGGCCGGCGCCACCAAGCAAGGTATCGGCGC
>JBDKIR010000240.1:0-4340 GCA_039797035.1 Pseudomonadota bacterium
GGGGAATACCTCCAGGATCTTCCCTATCAAAGCCAAATCATGGAATTCACGCAGGAAGAATGGAACAATATGGGTGCGGCGCGGCGCACGGAAATCGTCAATTCGCTTGAAGCGAAGCTGCGCCTTTATGAGGAGTATAACCGGCAACCTTCCCTCTGGGTCAGTTTTGATGGTGGCCGAGACCCTGGGGAGGCGATGTACCCTGTGCCGATAGATGCCCTGCCGTGATGGCGTGAATGCACCAGCCACAGCCAACACTTCTGCTGCGCGATGTCATGGTCAGCCATGCTGTGGCGGGTGGCGGCAGTGGCTTTGAATTATTGATTGAACATTTGGCCCTATGCCGGGGTGAAGCCGTGGCCCTTGTGGGGCCGTCCGGTTCGGGGAAATCAACACTCTTGGATCTGCTGGCCCTTGCCCGACAGCCGACCAAGGCCGGCCAATTTCGCCTGCTAACGCGCAGCGCCGAGGAAATCGACCTGGCTGCGCTTTGGCTGAACCGAGCCGATGATGAACTCACGGCGACGCGCGCGGCCCATTTTGGATATGTGCTGCAGCAAGGTGGCTTGCTGCCGTTTCTGTCCGTGCGTCGCAATATTGCGCTGAGCCAGGCGGTCTTGGGCCGACCAGACCCAGCGCATGTTGAAGCCCTGGCAGAGCGCCTTGATATTGCCGAGCTGCTTGATCGCATGCCCGGCACGCTATCAGTTGGGCAAAGGCAACGTGTGGCAATTGCGCGCGCCCTGGCCCATCGCCCAGAAATCCTGCTTGCGGATGAACCCACCGCCAGTGTGCATCCCGCTTTGGCGGATTTGGTGCTCAGCCTTTTGATCGAACAGGCACGAGAACAAGACACGGCTCTGCTGCTGGCCACGCATGACCCGGACCGCGCAGCACGGCAAGGCTTTGAGATCCTGCCCCTGGTGACCGAGATTGGGCGCGGCGGAGGCCGTTCACGGCTCAACCGCCCAGCACAGGCCGATGCGCCATGACAAAACCCTCAGGATCTTGGCCCCTGATTATCGATCTTTCGCTGCGCGATCTTGTGCACGAAAAGACATTGGCACTCTGTTCAGTAATCGGGCTTGCTGCGGTGCTCGCCCCCCTCATCATCCTGTTCGGTCTGAAGCATGGTATTATTGAAGGCTTGCGCGCAGACCTTATCGATAATCCACGCAGCCGCATGGTGGTGAATGCCGCCAATCGAAATTTCGATGAGGCCTTTTTGGCGCGCCTGGCGGCGAGGCCGGATATTGCCTTTGTTATCCCGCGTATCCGTAGCTTGAATACGGAAGCGCGTTTTGAAAATCCGGCTCGTCCCGGTTCGGTTCTTCGCGCTGAACTGCTCGCGACAGGCCCAGGGGATCCCCTGCTGGTCAACCAACCGCCGGTCACGGAAGACCGCGTTATTGTGAGCGCTTCCTTTGCTGCGCGGCTTAATCTCGCGCCCGGGATGGTGCTGAACCTTCGCGCGCTAAGGGGTGATGCCTCCGCGCGGGAAGTGCTCAGCTTTCCGGTGACGGTCGCAGGCATCGCACCGGCCAGCGCTTTTGGGCGTGATGGCGTGTTTGTAGATTTACGCCTGCTCCTCCTCGTGGACAGATTTACCGATGGGGCCCTGCCCGCGCAGGCCACGCTGCGGGATATCACGCCTGATCCGGCACGAATTTACGCCGGCTTCAGGGCCCATACACGGCGCCTGGAGGATGTCATTCGCGTGGACCATGATTTGCGCCGTGACGGTATTGAAGTGGAAACACAATCCGAACAGGTGGAATCCCTGCTGGGGCTGGACCGCAGCCTGAGCCTGCTGTTTGCGTTGATCGCCGGGTTGGGGGGCTTGGGTTATCTCATTTCACTCGGCGTTGGATTGTTCGCAAATATTGAACGCAAGCGCCGTGACCTTTCCCTCCTGCGATTGATTGGTTTGTCTCGCCGGGCTTTGGTCGCGTTTCCACTGCTCCAGTCCTTGGTCATCGGCCTTTCTGGGGCCCTGCTGGCCAGTGCCGTGGCGATCGCTGTCGCCGGCTTCGTCAATCGCCTACCGCTCGCCAGTGCTACGGGGGCGGCGGCGCGCAGTGTTTGCGTCATTGAAGAAATCCACATTCTGCTGGCCCTGGCGGTTACCCTGTTTGGTGCAGCGCTATCCGCGATCTTCGCCGGCGTAAGGGCGGGCAGGATCCTGCCCGCGGAAGGACTGCGCGATGCGTAAGCCCGTTCTACTGATTGCGATTTTGCCGCTGATGGCATGCATGCAAAGGCCCGCATCGGCTGAGACCGCCTGGCCTGAGGAGTTCTGGAACCCGAAGCCCTTGGCTGGCGATTTCATGTTGCCCATGCCCTGTGGCGGCGCCATGGCCTTTCGCCCGGTGCCAACCCCCTTGGGCCAAGGCGCTTTGGCCGACCGGCCCGCCATGCTGGGGCAGGCGGATGCCAATACCAATTACAGCGAATATCTCCGCCAGGCCTTCATCGCGGGTCCCTTCCGGGGATCGGATGCTTCCGCCCCGCCATATTATTACATGGGAAAATACGAGGTTACGCGCGACCAATACGCAGCGGTCATGGCGGAGCCCTGCCCCACACCAAGTGCCGCTGGTCGGCTGCCACAGGCGGAAATCTCCTGGCATGACGCGGTTGGCTTCACCATGCGGTATTCATCATGGCTTGCGCGGCATGCGGCAAATCTTTTGCCACGCCAGGATGAAGCACGCGCCTTTGTGCGCCTACCCACAGAGGAGGAATGGGAATTCGCTGTTCGCGGCGGCGCGGCGGTCTCAGAGGCGGATTTCGCGGCGCGTGTATTCCCCATGCCAGAAGGCATGCAACGCCATGTCTGGTTTCAGGGAACCCGATCTTCTGGCGGGCGCGCAAGGCCTGTGGGGCAATTGGAGCCCAACCCGCTGGGTCTTTTTGATATGCTGGGCAATGTCGCGGAATGGGCCTTGGAACCCTATCGCCTGAACCGCCTGGGCCGAGCCCATGGACAGGCGGGCGGCATGGTCGCGCGCGGTGGTGATTTCCAGACAACGGAAGAACAAATGCGTTCCAGCCTGCGGCTGGAATTGCCGCCGCTTGATCGCAATGGAGACCCGCTCAAATCCCGCGCCATCGGGTTTCGGCCCGTGCTTGGCTTGGTGGCCACAACAACGGAACAGCGCCCGGCCCAATTACGTGCCGCCTTCGAAGCGGAAGCGCAGTCGCGCGGCAGCGCGAGTGAAGACCCTGCCCGCTTGCTCGAAGTTCTGAAAAACGACACGCCAGATCCAAGCTTGCGCCAAGGCATTGATCGGGTGGGCGCCGCACTGCGCAACGCGCAACGGGAACGCAATGAACAGGAAATGCAGACTGTTCAAAGCCAAATCGCGGCAGCAGCGCAGATCGGCCGACAAATATTGCTCGCGCAGGGATTTTCGGAATTGTTGAGTGCTTTCGCGCGCGTCCAGGCCGAAACCATCCAGGCGCAGCGCGCCCTGGCGGAAGATCAGGGAAAAATCGCTGCGGTAACCCAGCAGGAAATCCAGGCCGCCCTGCGGCGGCAGCAGGAACGCACCCAGCAAATCACCAACACCATGGCCCGTGTGGAAGCGGCATTACAAAGCCAAGCCGCAGGGCAACCCATGCGCGTGAGGGAATTGGCCGCAAGCTACATGCGAACCATCCTGGCGGTGGGACGCAATACTGACCGGCTACGGATCGCGGATGCCGGCAATATCGTGCAGCAGGAATTAACCGGCCAGAATTTGCAATATCTGCCGGAACTCGCGCGCCTAGCCATGCGGCATATGCTGGCCGTGCAAAGTGGCAATCCGCCGAGCAGTGAAAATGCTCTGGCGGATCTGATGGCGATCACAAGACCCGCGCCTTCTCAGCCGCAGCAACGATAGCGCATACGCGGCTTTGGCCTATTGATCTGGCCAAAGCCTTGATCGTTTCAGATTTTGCGCGCTTTCAACTCATCCCTGATTTCGGTCAGCAGTGTTTCGGTCGGCGTCGGGGGCGGCGCTGTCGCTTCTTCAACCGCTTTTGAAGCCTGCAGTTTGCTGAGCATTTTCACCATCCAGAAAACCGCGAAGCCGACGATGATGAATTTAATGATGGCGTTCAGGAATTTACCCACCGCCAATACGGCCGCGCCACCATCCCGCGTCGCCGCCAAAGTGGCCTTCCGTTCCCCGGAAACGACAACGAACAGGTTGGAAAAATCCATCCCCCCCATCAGCAGACCAATAATCGGGTTGAACAAATCTTCCACCATGGAAGTCACAATGGCGGTGAATGCGGCGCCAATAACCACGCCAACGGCAAGATCAATGACATTGCCGCGCATGAGAAAGGCC
>JBDKIR010000241.1:0-2606 GCA_039797035.1 Pseudomonadota bacterium
ATGACACACTTGCCGATACGGGGCGGTTTTTCAGCCATCGGCGCAGCACCTTGGCCGGCGGTGGGCCGATTGGGCATCAACTTTCCGCCATTGCATTGATGGGCTGACATCGCGTTTTTGGAGGGCTGCAGCATGGATCAGGCTTTCATTCCCGCCATTTTCATGCGTGGTGGATCAAGTAAGGGCGTTTTCTTTCATGCCCGCGATTTGCCTTCCGATCGCGCCGCGCGCGATGCGATTTTTCTGGCGGTACTCGGCAGCCCAGATCCCTATGGCCGGCAATTGGATGGCATGGGGGGCGGCATTTCCTCCCTTTCGAAAGCGGTCATCATCGGCCCGCCGACGCATCCCGATGCGGATGTGGATTATCTTTTTGCCCAGGTTGCCGTGGATAAGCCAGTTGTCGATTGGTCCAGCAATTGCGGCAACCTGTCTTCGGCGGTGGGGCCCTTCGCGGTGGATGAAGGCCTGGTGAAGCCAGCCGATGGCGAAGCGCTGGTGCGTATTCATCAGGTGAATACCAAACGCATTATCCATGCGCGTTTTCCCGTGCGTGGCGGCAAGGCTGTGGTGCAGGGCGATTTTGCCATGGCGGGTGTGGCGGGGACTGGGGCGCGTATTCGTCTTGATTTCCTCTCACCGGGTGGCGGGGCGACGGGGCGTTTGCTGCCGACCGGCAACGCGCTGGATACCCTACATCATGCCGGGCGGGATTACGCCGCAAGCCTGATTGATGCCGCCAATGCCTGTGTTTTTCTGGCGGCGCAGGATCTTGGCTTGACCGGCACAGAAAGCCCGGATGCGATTGAAGCCGATGCTGAACGCATGGCGCTGTTGGATGCTTTGCGCCGCCAGGCGGGGGTGATGATGGGTTTGGCCGCAACGCCCGAAACCGTTGGGCTGGCTTTGCCGAAAATTGCCGTTGTCGCCGCCCCCGCGCCCTACCGCGCCTTGGATGGGGTGCAGCATGCGGCCGATAGCCATGAAATCGCCGTTCGCATGATTTCCATGGAACGCGCGCATCGTGCCGTGCCGCTGACCGGTGCGATGTGCCTTGGCGTGGCCAGCCGCATTCCAGGAACAGTGCCGCATCGTCTGGCTGGGGCGCCGGCACGCGCGGATGAAACGCGCGTCGCCAATCCATCCGGCATTCTGTCGGTGGGCGCTGAAGTCGCCCAAGCGGATGGCTTGTGGCAGGCCACCAGTGCAGTGGTGTATCGCAGCGCACGGCGCTTGATGCAGGGTGCTGTGGCGGTTCCGGCCGGCCTGGTTTGACCTGCGGCGCGGTCATGCGATGCTCTGCCCCCTAAGGGGGAACCACGCCATGATGCAACGCCGCCATTTTCTCGCAGCCACGGGCGCAGTCGCGATGGTCTCTGCCCGGCCGGTCCGCGCTGCCTGGCCTGATCGACCGGTGCGCATGATTGTGCCCTTCGCGGCCGGCGGCAATACGGATGTTGTCGCGCGGATTTTGCAGCAGCGTTTGCAGGAAAAATTTGCGCAGCCCTTTGTGGTGGAAAATCGCCCGGGGGCGGGTGGCAGCCTGGGCGGTGAAGCCGTCGCCCGCGCCCGGCCGGATGGCTATACGCTGCTGGTTGGGTCGAATGGGCCGCTTTCCGTCAACCCGGTGGTGCAGGCGCGCATGCCCTATGATTCGCAGCGCGACTTTGCCCCGATTGGCCTGATCATGCAGGTGCCGCATTGCCTGGTGGTGCAACCCAATGCGCCATTTCAAAACCTTGCTGATATCATCACCGCATCCCGCGCGCAGGCCGATGCGCTTGGCGTTGGCACGGCGGGGGTGGCCAGTGCAACGCATCTCGCTCTTGAAAGCTTCAAGGTGCAAAGCGGCGCGCGGCTTTTGCATGTGCCCTATCGTGGCGCCGGTGCGGCACTGCCGGATTTTCTGGCGGGCAATCTGCCCATGCTGTTCACTGAATTATCGACAGCGCTGCAAATCGCCAATGAACGCAAAGGGCGCATCATTGCTGTGGCTTCCACTGCCCGGCTGCCGGCCTTGCCGGATGTACCAACCATCATTGAAGGTGGCTTTCCCGGCTTTACCGCCGCGTCCTATGTCGGGCTGTTGGCACCGGCAGGCACGCCCCAGGATGTCATGCGCCCTCTGAGCGAAGCCTTGCTGGCCATCACGGCGGAAGCTTCCTTCCGCCAACGCATGGGCGCTTTGGGCGGCGAAGCGGCAGGCCCGAATGAAGCGACGCCAGCCGGTTTTGCGGAATTGATCCGCGCGGATATTGCGCGTTCGCGCCGCGCGGCGGAGGCCGCGAATATCAAAGCCGAATGACCATGGCGGATTTGCAAAGCTGGGTCGGGCGCAAGCGCGTCATTACCGATGAAATGGCGGCACCCTTGGTGCGGCGCATGGCGGCCTTGACGGATCGGCGAGGTTTCACGCTGCAAAAGGGTGGCGCTGTCCCGCCGCATTGGCTGGCGATGTTATTCGATGATGCCGCGCCGCAATCTGAACTTGGCCCGGATGGGCATCCAGCCAAGGGGGATTTCCTGCCCCCGGTCGCGCTGCCACGGCGCATGTTGGGCGGGCGTCGGCTGCGTTATTTGCCGGCACCATGCATTGGCGATGCGCT
>JBDKIR010000242.1:0-3177 GCA_039797035.1 Pseudomonadota bacterium
CGCTGTATTACAAGGAAAATGGCTGGTGCGCCTATAAGATCCATCCGCCAACCGTGCCTGAAACCGACATCAAGGTCTGCGAAGCCGTGCGCAAGGCAGTTGGGGATGATTACCCCATCATGCTGGATAGTACCTGGAGCTATGATTACTACGGCGCCTTGAAGGTTGGCCTGGCGATCCAGGAGATGGGTTTCAAATGGTATGAGGATCCGCTGGCGGATGAGGATATTCTGTCTTACGTGAAGCTACGCCAGAAGCTGAATATCCCGATCATGGCAACAGAATATCCGGCCGGCGGGCTGGATACCTACCCGATTTGGGTGACGCAGCAGGCGACGGATTATTTGCGCGGCGATATCCCGAATAAGGGTGGGCTGACCACCATGCTGAAAACCGCGCATTTGGCCGAAGCCTTCCGCATGAATTACGAAATCCACCATAGCGGCAATTCGCTGAACAATCTGGCGAATCTGCATCTGGCCTTGGCGATCCCGAACACGACCTGGTTTGAGGTACTGCTGCCTGATGGCGCGCATCGCTATGGCCTGGCCGAGGAATTCCACCCGGACAAGAATGGCATGCTGCATGCGCCAACAGACCCAGGGCTGGGCGCCAAGATTGATTTCGATCTGATCAAGCGCAAGACGGAAGGGGTGCTGGAATAGCCCCCAATCCGTGAAGCGATGGGGCTGCGGTGGTTACCCCGGCTCCCCCATCGCCGGCGTGCCGCCGCATTTTTGCATCAGCGCGAAAACTTCCTGCACGGCGGCTTCAATCGCGGCCAGATCAGTACCTTTGGCAACCACGGCGACCCCGCCGCCGCCACCCTGGCGGTAATAGGGGTAGGAACCCAGATCCAAATCGGCGTAGCGCTGCTGAATGGCGGAAAGCCCTTCCGCAATCGCGCCTTCCACCACGCCATGCGCATGCACGCTACGCGACAGGATGGGCGGGCCACCTTGCAGCCGGGGGGCAAGCGCTTCGAACATGGATTGCATGATGCGCGGCACGCCCGCCATCACATGCACATTGCCGATGGTGTAGCCCGGCGCGATGGAAACCGAATTCTCAATCAATATCGCGCCGCGCGGCATGGTCGCCATGCGTTGCCGGGCGGCGTTGAAATCGCCCGGCGGGTTCTGCTTGGCGTAATAGGATTCCAGTGCATGCCAGGCTTCCGGCTGCGGTTCCCAAGGCACGCCAAAGGCGCGCGCGATGCATTCGCTGGTGATGTCATCATGCGTCGGGCCAATGCCACCGGTGGTGAAGACATGGTCGAATTTCGCGCGCACTTCATTGACCGTATTGATGATCACTTCCGGCACATCGGGGATGACGCGCACTTCCTTCATGGGAATGCCAATCTCGCCCAGCCGTGTCGCCAGGAATTGCAGATTGGCATCGCGGGTTCGGCCGGAAAGCACCTCATTGCCGATGATCAGCAGGCAGGCGGTCGGGTTCGGCATGGGTTTCTCCTGTGGCGAAGGCTTCGTCGGTAGCTCAAAGGAAATCGCGCAACATGGCAACCAGGGGGATATCGGCGGGCGGCATGGCATAATCGCCAAGCCGCGCCGGGCGCACCCAGGCCAGCGCCTGGCCTTCCATGCCCGTGACCTGCCCCTGCCAGCGCCGGCACAAATAGAGCGGCATCAGCAGATGGAATTTCTCATAGGTGTGGGAGGCAAAGGTGAAGGGGCCAAGGCAGGCGGCGCTGACATCAATGCCCAATTCCTCCCGCAATTCGCGGATCAGCGCTTCTTCCGGCGTTTCACCCGGCGCCACCTTGCCACCGGGAAATTCCCACAAGCCCGCCAATGGCTTGCCTTCCGGCCGGCGCGCCAGCAGCACGCGGTTTTCCGAATCGATCAGCGCGACTGCTGCTACCAAGAGCGTCGGCTTGCCCGTGGCGGGCGCGGCTTCCACCGGCGCCGGGGCTTCCACGGCGATATCCATCCGCGTGGCGCTGAATAGCCGTACCGGCATAAGCCCACCGCGCGAGATGAATTCCTGGCTACCCGCGCCGCTTTCCTTGAAGCCGATCCGCCGCAACACCGCCGCCGAGCGTTCATTATCGACAAGCGCCGAAGCCACCAGCCGATCAATCTCCAGATTGGCAAGCGCCCAATGCGCAAGCCGCCCCGCCGCTTCCGGCCCAAGCCCCTGGCCCCAATGGCGCCGGCCAATCCAATAGCCAAGCTCCGCCTCACGCGGGTTCTTCGCATCAATGGTCAGGCCAACACAGCCAAGCAGCGTTTCCGTGCCATCCTCATCGCGCGTTACCGCCAAATGCCAGGCAGTGCCGGCGGCTATTTGCGCGCGCGTTGAAGCAATCCATTCATCCGCCAAATCACGCGGATAGGGGAAGGGCACGCGCGCCAGGGTTTTTGCCACTTCCCAGTCATTCACCAGCCGATGCAAGGAAGCGGCATCATCAGCCTGCAGGGGACGCAGCTTCAAACGCTGCGTAACCAGCGGTGCAAAATCATTTTTCATGGCAGGGCTGGGGCGCGTCAGCTCCGGTAGCTGCCATTGATGTCGATATAGCCATGCGTCAGATCGCAGGTCCAAACCGTGGCCTTGCCCTTGCCGAGGCCGATATCCACGGTGATTTCCACTTCGCGCCCCTTCATGTGGGCGACCACGGGGGCTTCATCATAGCCATCCACCACGCCGCCATTGCGCGCCATCCAGACGCCACCAACATTGACCGAAAGCTTGTCGCGGTCCGCAGGCTCCCCGGCCTTGCCGACGGCCATGACAATGCGGCCCCAATTGGCGTCTTCGCCGGCAATCGCGGTTTTCACCAATGGCGAATTGGCGATCGACATGGCAATGCGATGCGCGGAACGCGCCGTGGTGGCGCCGGTCACGTTAATTTGGATCAGCTTCTGCGCGCCTTCACCATCACGCGCCACCATCAGCGCCAATTCCATCAGCACTTCATTCAGCGCACGGGCGAAATCCTTCAGCACCGCGCCGCCTTCCGCCGGCACGCGGGGATGCTTGGCCGCGCCGGTCGCGAACACCATCACCGTGTCGGAAGTGGAGGTGTCAGAATCCACCGTCACGCAATTGAAGGAACGATCAACGCCCTTCTTCAGCAGCGCCTGCAAGGCGGCAGCGGGGATTTTCGCATCGGTGGCGAGGAAGGAGAGCATCGTCGCCATATCAGGCGCG
>JBDKIR010000243.1:0-3975 GCA_039797035.1 Pseudomonadota bacterium
GCGGAAGTGGTGACCGCATGGGCGGATTTCCACTGGTTCATGCCTTCTTCGCGGCCGCGCCAGATCACGCCCTTGGTATCGCAAAGAATGACGTTTTCGGGCCGCATGCCCATGGCCTTCACCAGCTCAGCGCAGGCAATGGAAGCCGCGCCAGCGCCATTGATCACCAGCTTCGTCGTCTTCAAATCGCGCCCGGTCAAATGGCAGGCATTGATCAAGCCGGCGGCCGCAACAATTGCCGTACCATGCTGGTCATCATGGAAGACCGGAATATCCATCAATTCGCGGAGCCGCTGTTCAATCACAAAGCATTCCGGCGCCTTGATATCTTCCAGATTGATGCCGCCGAAAGTCGGGCCCAGATAGCGCACGGCATTGATGAAAGCGTCCGGATCTTCCGTATCAACGCAAAGATCCATCGAATCGACATCAGCAAAGCGCTTAAAAAGCGCCGCCTTGCCTTCCATCACGGGCTTGGAGGCCAATGCCCCCAGATTGCCAAGGCCCAGCACCGCTGTGCCATTGGAAATCACGGCCACGAAATTGCCCTTGGCTGTGTAGTCATAGGCAAGGCTGGGGTCGCGATGGATATGCAGGCAGGGTTCGGCAACGCCGGGCGAATAGGCCAGGCTCAAATCCCGCGCGGTGATCAGCGGCTTGGTCAGGCGGATTTCAAGCTTTCCCGGCCGACCTTCCCGGTGCATGGCCAATGCTTCTTCCGCGGTGACGCGCGCCGTGCGCGTATCTCCTACCGGCATTTTTTTCGCGTCATCCATTTCAGACATTGCTCCTCAAACCACTACCATCATGCCGTGTTGCGGCCCGCGCCGCGAGCCCCCGGCTTCGCAAGCGCAGCAAATAACAGCCTCAGACCCGCCTGACATTCCAGGGATAAGGCGATGAGCCCGGTAAAATCCCAGTAATATTGCGCCGGAAGGCGGTGCGGATCGTGAATTGGCCCAGCGGCACGAAGGCCGCATCTTCCAGGGCATGGCGCCCCAGGCGCGCGGCCAGGCGCTTCTGTTCCGCTTCATTTGGCGCAAATAGCCAGGATTCGGCCAAGGCCTCCGCCTCATCACTTTTCCACCAGCCAAACCAGCCACCCGTCCCCTGGCCGCGCACCAGGAAGGACACGGCAGGATTGGCCCAGGCCGTGGCGCCGCCGGTGGTATGCAGAATGGACCAGCCGCCACGCTCCACCGGCTCGCGGTTGCTGCGCCGCTGCACAACGGTGCCCCAATCGCTTTCGGCCAGATCGATATTCATGCCAATCCGCTTCAACCGATCCGCCGTCACCTGACCAAGCGGGCCGATATCCGGGAAATCCGTTGGATTGATCACGACAACACGCTGATTGGCATAGCCCGCTTCGCGCAGCGCGGCGCGGGCACGGTCCAGATCACCGGGCATCATCGCCTCCCCCAAATCCTCATAATAAGGGGTGTGGCGCGGCCAAAGGCTGCGGCAGATCGCCCAATCGCTGCGGTCATCCCCGCGCGATGCACGCATATAATCATCCTGCAGGACCGAAAGCCGCACGGCGCGGCGCACACGCACATCGTCAAAGGGCGGATGCAGGCAATTCATGCGCATGACGGCAAGCCGCCCGGCCGTGTCCGAAACCTCCCGCCGCACATCGCGCGCACGGGCCAAAAGCGGTTGCAAATCCGGGTGCGGTCTTTCCCACCAATCAACCTCGCCATTCTGCAAGGCTGCCGCGGCGGTCGCGGGGTCGGGCAGGATATGCCATTCAATGCGCCGGAAATGCGCGATTTTGGCGCCCGACGTCCAGGAAGGCGCTTCCTGGCGCGGTTGATAGGCATCGAATTTCTCATAAACCACGCGGCTGCCGGAATTGTACTCACCCGCGATGAAACGATAGGGCCCGGACCCGATCATCTCCGTCACACCGCGATTGGGGTCGGTTTCCGCCAAGCGTTCAGGCATGATGAAGGGCACGGAGGAATCCGGCTTCGCCAGGGCATCCAGCAGCAGCGGGAAGGCGCGCTTCAGGCGGATTTCGATGATGCGGTCATCCACGGCGCGCCATTCATCCACCTGGCGCGCCAATAATTGGCCATAGGGCTCACGCGCGCACCAGCGCTTCAGGCTCGCGATGCAATCCTTGGCGCGCACCGGTTCGCCATCATGAAAACGCAGGCCAGAACGCAGCGTGATGCGCCAGCGCTTGCCATCGTCAAAAGCTTCGGCGCCTTCGGCCATTTGCGGCTTTGGCTTCAATTCCGCATCCACGCCAAACAGCGTGTCAAAGACATGCCAGCCATGATTGCCGGTCACCGTCGCGGTGGTGAAGATCGGGTCCAGTACGCTCAGATTAGCCTGGGGGACGAAGCGTAGCGTCTGCGCGCGCATATCCTGCGCCACTGCCGGGGCGGGCAGCATGGCGCCGGCCCCCAGCGCCAGAAGGGAACGTCGGCCAAGACCTGAAGTGGACATGATTTTCTCCCTCACCATTCTTTTCTGGGGTGAGTGTGGAACCTCTCGCGTCTCTCCGCCAGCCCCAGGCTGCGCCATGTAGCGTTGGGCCAGCGGCAGCTATATCCTGGGCGCCGATGCCCCCTCTCCAAGCCCCCACCGGACCGATTCCCGAGGCCAGCGGCGCCACCCCGGCCCTTGCCCAATGGTTCACCGCCAAGGCGGCCCACCCGGATGCGCTGGTGTTCTTCCGGATGGGGGATTTCTACGAATTATTCTTTGGCGATGCTGAAGCCGCCTCGGTTGCCCTGGATATCGCACTGTCCTTCCGGGGGGAGCATCGCGGCCAGAAGGTTGCCATGTGCGGCGTGCCCGCCCATGCCCATGAAAGCTATCTGGCGCGGCTGATCCGCCAGGGTTTCCGGGTTGCGATTTGCGATCAGATGGAAACGCCCGAACAGGCCAAGGCGCGCAAGGCACCGACCATAAGGCGTGAGATTACGCGGCTGGTAACGCCGGGCACGGTCACGGAAGAAACCCTGCTGGAAGCCGCCCGCCCGGCCTGGCTTTTGGCACTCGCCCCCTTGGAAGACAGGGTGGGTGCGGCTTGGCTGGATGTCTCCACCGGCGCCTTTGGCACGGAAACCCTGCCGCGCGGGGAAATCCAGGCCCTGCTGGCGCGGCTCGAGCCCGCCGAAATCCTGGGCCCCGATGGCGCCTTCGACGGAGACCTTGCCGCCCGCATCACGCCGCTTGACCCGCCACGCGATGCCGCGCGGCGCCTGGCGGAGGCATTTGATGTCTCCACCCTGGATGGGTTTGGCAGTTTCAGCGCGGAAGAACTCACCGCCGCCGCCATGGCCCTGGACTATGTGCGCGCGACGCAGGCGGGCGCCTTGCCGCGCTTGGCGCCGCCCAATCCGATGGGCGGGCGCGGCTTGCTGCATATGGATGCCGCGACGCGCCGATCACTGGAAATCCTGAAAAGCGAAAGGGGGGAGGCACGGCAGTCCCTCCTCGCCGCTGTGGACCGGACCGTGACCGCTGCCGGGGCGCGGGAATTGGCGGCACGGCTGGCCTCACCGCTGGCGGAAGCCGCACCGATTTTGGCGCGGCATGAGGCGGTGGGCTGGATGCTCGCCGCAGCCTCTGAACGTGCCGCGCTACGCGCTGCCTTGAAGGGCTCGCCTGATATGGCGCGCGCCCTGGCGCGGCTATCGCTTGATCGGTTTGCGCCGCGCGATCTGGCCGCCATCCGCGATGGGCTGGCGCGGGCTGAAGCGATGGCAGCCGCACTCGATGCCGCCGGCGGCCTGCAACCCGCCTTGATCGAAGCCGCGCGCGGCGCGCTGGTGCCGGAAGCCTCGCCCCAGGCGGAATTGCAGCGCGCGCTGGCCGAAACCCTGCCGGCGCGCCTTGAAGATGGTGGGCTGATTGCCGCTGGCTATGATGGCGAATTGGATGCGCTCAGGGGGTTGCGTGATGGCGGGCGGGATCAGATCGCCGCGCTGCAATTGGATTTGGCGCAGGCCTGGGGTG
>JBDKIR010000244.1:0-9669 GCA_039797035.1 Pseudomonadota bacterium
AATAGCAGCCCGCGTGAATCATATTGGGGTAATTGGTCGGCGTGCGGCGGAGCATACGCTCGGTCCAGGCACGGGTCTTGTCATTCATGTCCCAATAGAAGCTTTCGGTGCAGACCAAGCCCTGGGCCACCTGCAAACCCATGCCGTGAACGTCATTCACGAAAAGCAGCAAGGAGGCAAGCTTGATGCCGCGCCGCGTCAGGCCGAATTCAGCGGCCTGCTTCACGCAGTTCTGGGTATCCGCGCCGGCATTGGCAAAGCCGATCACCTTCGCGCGCGACGCCTGCGCCTGCAGCAGGAAGGATGAGAAATCGGTGGTGCCAGGGAATGGTGTGCGCACTTGGCCGACAATCCGCCCACCAGCGCTCCGCACGAAATTCGCTGTGTCGCGTTCCAGCGCGTGGCCGAAGGCGTAATCAGCGGTGATGAAGAACCATGTATCACCGCCGGCCCGTACCGTCGCGCCCCCAGTGGAACGCGCCAGCATGAAGGTGTCATAGGCCCAATGGATCGTATTTGAACTGCATTGCGCGCCAGTCAGATCCGCGGTGGCGGAACCGACATTGATATAGGCCTTGTTCTTTTCCTTGGCGACGCCACTGACCGCGAGGCCAACGGAAGACGTCGGCACATCAAGGATCAAATCAATCCCTTGATCATACCATTGCCGCGCCAGATTGACGCCAACATCGGGGCGGTTCTGGTGGTCGGCTTCAATCACTTCAACACGGAAACCATGGCTGGCACCGAATTCCGACACGGCCTCACGCGCCGCGGCCACGGAAGACGGGCCGGTATTATCGCGATAAGTGCCCGACATATCGGTCATGACACCGATACGAATGGTATTCGCGGCCTGGGCGCGCGCATAAGACATGGGCGCCACGCTTGTTGCGGCCCCGGCAGCGAGGACATTACGGCGGGTGACTTGCATGACTTCCTCCTTCTTAGAGTGATACCGCCAAAGGCGGACCAGCTGGTTTTTTCCGCTTCACGCGTGACCCTTGCTGCTTGAAAACCACCACAAGGGCCATCGCGTGCCGCCGTTCAGACACCAAGATACTGATGCAGCCGATCAAGCGAAGAATTGAGATCCGCATTGGCAACCATATCGACCACTCGGCCATGTTCCATGACATAATGGCGGTCAGCCACGGTCTGGGCGAAACGGAAATTCTGTTCCACCAACAACACTGTAAAGCCGCGCTTCTTCAATTCGCGGATCGTACGGCCAATCTGCTGCACAATCACGGGCGCCAACCCTTCAGACGGCTCATCAAGCAGCAAGAGCTTGGCGCCGGTGCGCAGAATGCGCGCAATCGCCAACATCTGCTGCTCGCCCCCGGAAAGCTTGGTTCCCTGGCTGCGGGCACGTTCCTTGAGATTGGGGAATAGCGTGTAGATTTCATCCAAAGGCAGACCACCAGGACGAACCGTCGGCGGCAGCATCAGATTTTCAGTCACGTCGAGAGAGGCGAAAATGCCACGCTCTTCCGGGCAATAGGCAATACCGGCACGCGCGATCGCATCCGAACGCGCGCCAATCATTTCCCGCCCTTCATATTTCATCGAACCGCTACGCTTCGGCACGACACCCATGATGGCGCGCAGCGTGGACGTTTTGCCCGCCCCATTGCGCCCGAGCAAGGTGACGACCTCGCCTTCGCGGATATCGATATCGACGCCGTGCAGCACGTGGCTTTCGCCATACCATGCTTCCAGGCCACGCACTTCAAGCAGTGCCGGGCCCGCCGCCCCTGCGGTTGGACGGGATGCTGCCATCACCTCAGCCATGCGCGCTCTCCGTCTCGCTCGGTGCTTCGGAGCCAAGATAAGCCGCAACCACATCCGGGTTGCGGGAAACATTGGCGTAATCGCCTTCCGCCAAAACGCTACCACGTGCCAGCACGGTGATGTGGTCGCAAAGGCCCTGAACGACCTTCAAATTATGTTCAACCAGCAGCACCGTCCGGCCAGCCGAAACGCGCTTCACCAGCGCCACCACACGATCAACGTCATCATGGGCCATGCCCGCTGTCGGTTCATCGAGCAGCATCATGACGGGATCGAGCGCCAGCGTCGTTGCGATTTCAAGTGCGCGCTTGCGGCCATAGGGCAATTCGCCCGCGGTCAAATGCGCCCATTCCGTCAGACCGACATCTTCGAGCAATTCGGCCGCGCGATCATTGTATTGCCGCAGCAGCGAATCGGAACGCCAGAAATCGAAGGACCCGCCCCGCGCGCGTTGCAGCGCGACACGAACGTTTTCCGTCACCGTCAGATGCGGGAATACCGCCGAGATCTGGAAGGAACGCACCAGACCAAGCCGCGCCACTTCGGCCGGCTTCATCCCGGTGATGTCGCGCCCATCATAGCGGATGGTCCCGCGTGTCGGGGGCAGGAATTTGGTCAAAAGATTAAAGCATGTGGTCTTGCCGGCGCCATTCGGGCCAATCAAGCCATGGATGGTCCCACGCCGAATCTTCAAGTTCACATCGCTAACAGCGACGAACCCCCGGAATTCTTTGGTAAGACCTTCCGTTTCAAGGATGGTGTCAGACACCCAGCCCCGCTCCCCTGTTCCATGCGGCAACTCACCGCAGCATTTCGTTGAGGAATACCTATGCGAGGCTCACGCCATGTGCAAGCCACCCGCTTGGATTCAGGCGAAATTTAGCCGCCAAGCCCATGTTCTGAACAAAAAAAGGGCAGCGGATCGCTCCGCTGCCCCTTATTTCCGAAGGCTTGCGCCTATCAGGCGGCGGAAAGCTCCTCCGCGGCCACCTGACGGTCGGTCACCTTGGCCAATTCGATGATGAAATCGACCACTTTTTCTTCAAAGATCGGGGCGCGCAGATTTTCCATCGCATCCGGGTTTTTGCGGAAGAATTCGATCACCTGCTGCTCCTGACCCCGATAACGCGAAGCCTCCTGGCGGAGCGCCATGCTCAATTCATCTGGGGTGACCTGGATATTGTTGCTACGGCCAATCTCAGACAGCAGAAGCCCAAGGCGAATGCGACGTTCCGCAATGCCACGATACTCGGTGCGCAGCGTCGCCTCATCCTTGCCTTGGTCATCGGCATCAAGCCGCCCAGCCTTCAAATCGGCTTCCACACGTTGCCAGATCTGGCCAAATTCGCCCTCAACCATGCCTTCAGGCACAGGGAAGCTGGCCATATCTGACAGCTTGTCCAAAAGCGCACGCTTCAATTTCATGCGCGACAGGCCATCATATTCGCGCTGCAGACCTTCCTTGATCTGTGTCTGCAACGCCGCCAGGTCGGTCTGCCCCACGGCCTTGGCCAGATCATCATCAACGGCGCGCGCCACGCGTTGCTTCAGCGCCTTGGCGACAATGCTGAACACCGCACGCTTGCCAGCCAATTCTTGAGAACCGTAATCGATCGGGAAGACCACATGGATATCCCGCGTTTCACCCGCGGACAGACCTTCGATCTGTTCGGTGAAACCCGGAATGAAGCCCGGACCACCCACTTCGATCGGCATGTCGCTCGCCGCGCCGCCGGCAAAGGCTGGCGCCTCAGGCTCCTCGGTCCCCGCGATCAAGCGCGCGGGGCCAAGGCGCAGCGTGACATCCACGCTGCTGCCACTGGCGATGCCGTGCAGATAGATGAAGGGCCGCGCGAAGGCGATGGCATCCTGCGCAGGAAAGGTGAATGCCTGCGTCGTCTGGCCAGCGGCCAGCTCAAAACCCTGACGCACCATTTCAAGGAAATCAGTGCGAGACCGCAAATTAAAGCCAAGCTTGCCCTGCGCGCCCTGCGGCAAAGCACCTGCGGCGACAGAGGTTGTGACCGTCAGGCTTTGCGTTGTACCGGCCGCAGCGGCGATACCATTGGGGCCTTCCAGGAACACCTGCACCCAGCCCTCTTCGCTTGCCGTGCCGCTGACGCGGAGATCGACATAGGGCAGGCCCGCTTCGGTCCCGATGGCCGCAATTTCCGTGGTGAGACCTGAGGAGACGCCAACTTCCCAACTATTGGGCATTTTGCCAGGGGCGCCGGGAACGGCACCAAGGCCAGGGCCATTGCTCAGCAGATCAGGATAGATGCGGCCAGTGAAATCGCACACCAGCATATCGCCCTTGGCGGACGGGCGGGCTTCGGTAACATCCGCCAAATCCCCGTTCCGCTCGGCCAGGGTGGTCAAAATCTTCGACACATCCTCATCGCCGGGTTCGGCGCGCAGGCGTTCGATTTCAATGCCGGCAAAATCGGGCATGGGAATATCCGGCAGAACTTCCAAGTCCATGCGGAATTCCAGATTGCCCCCTTCCGGGAAGCTGGTCACTTCAATCTTCGGCTGCAGCGCAGGCTTCAAGCCGCGATCGGTCACAACCTTGCGTGACGCATCGCCCACGGATTGTTCAAGCACTTCGCCCATGACAGCGGTGCCATAGCGCTGGCGCACGATGGACATCGGCACCTTGCCAGGACGGAAGCCCGGCAGAGACACGGTCTTCGCGATTTCAGAAAGGCGCTTTTCGCGGCTGCTGGCGATATCGCCTGCCGGAAGCGTAACGGAGTAGGCGCGCTTCAGGCCTTCATGCGCGAGCTCATTAACCTGCATCGGAGGATCGTCCATCCCAAGTTAGAGGTAGAAAGAGTTACAGCGGCGCCGTTGGTGCGGGCGAAGGGACTCGAACCCCCACGGCTTGCGCCACCGGAACCTAAATCCGGCGTGTCTGCCAATTCCACCACGCCCGCGCCGAGCGGCGCCGCGCCGCGGCCGGCGGCAGGGCTTTAGCGCAAGCCTCGCCGCTTTCCAAGTGATGCCCCCATCAAAGGGGGGTCAGCCGACCAGAGCCTGGGCGCAGGCGTCCAGAATGGCGGCCTCATCCAGCCCATATTCGCGGTAAAGATCCGGGATATCCCCAGCCTGGCCGAAGCGATCCACCCCAAGGGGCACCACCCTCTGGCCCCTTACGGACCCGAGCCAGGCATGGGCGGCCGGATGGCCATCCAGAACGCTGACCAGCACGGCCCCGGGGGCCAGCGGCGCCAACAAGGTTTCAATCCAGCTCGGTGCCCCGAAGCCCGCCCGCGCCTTGCGGCGCGCCGCCAGCCATTCCGCATGCAGGCGATCCGGGCTGGTGATTGCCAGCAAGCCGGCCTCCGGAATGTCTTCACGCAGGGTCTGAAAGGCGGCCATGGCTTCCGGGGCAATGGCGCCCTGATAGGCCAGCGCAAAATGAGATCCCGGCGCCGGCGGCACCACCCAATGCGCGCCAGCAATCACCGCAGCCGGGTCCAGCTGCCGTTCTGGCTGTTCCAGGCCGCGGGTTGAAAGCCGCAACCAGACAGCCGAACCATCGGGTTGCTGCATGTGATGGAAGGCATGGCGCATCAAAATGGCCAATTCATCCGCATGCGCCGGTTCGTAGGACAGCAGACGATCCTGCGCCATGCCGATCAAGGGCGTATTGACGCTTTGGTGTTGCCCCCCTTCTGGCGCCAAAGTCAGGCCAGACGGCGTTGAAACCAAAAGAAAACGCGCATCCTGGTAGCAGGCATAGATCAGCGCATCGAGGCCGCGATTCACGAAGGGATCATAGACCGTCCCAATCGGCAGCAGCCGCGCGCCATAGAGCCGATCCGCCAGCCCCAATCCTGCCAGCACCAGAAAAAGGTTCTGTTCGGCGATGCCGAGTTCAACATGCTGGCCTTCCGGCGACATGCCCCAGCGCTGCGCCGAAGCCAGCTTGGCATCCCGGAAGACGTCATTTTTCTTGTGCCGATCAAAAATACCTCGGCGGTTCACCCATGGCCCAAGATTGGTCGAAACGGTCACATCCGGGCTGGTGGTCACGATCCGCTTGGCAAGTTCGGCATTCTCCCCCTGCCCGCGGCCGATTTCGGCCAGGATTTCACCAAAGGCCGCCTGGGTTGAATGTTTGCGGCCCGCGGGCACGCGCGGCGCCGGGAATTGCGCCGGCACATGAATCGTTGGCGCGGTCAGGGCGCGCCCTTCTGGCGTCAGTGGTTTGGCGAAGGGGATGCTGGCCAGGAATTCGCGCAGTTCTTCTTCGGCGACATCCAAGCCCTCAAACGCGTCCCATTCATGACCGGGCCGGATCCGCTTGACCGCGCGGAAGCCTTCCATCTGCTCCTTCGTCATCAGCCCGGCATGATTATCCTTATGGCCGGCGAAAGGCAGACCCATGCCTTTGATGGTATAGGCGATGAAACAGGTCGGCTGATCACCAGCGGCATCCTGGGCGCGAAAGGCCTCGGTCAGGGTTTCAATATCGTGCCCACCAAGATTATTCATCAATGCCGATAATTCATCATCGGATAGCGGATCGATAATGGCGCGAATGCCCGCGATCCGGCCCAAATCCGCCAGCAAAGCGGCACGCCATGCCGCCCCGCCTTGAAAGGTCAGTGCGGCGTAAAGGCTATTCGGGCAATCATCGATCCAACGCCGCAATTCTTCGCCATCCGGCCGGGCAAAGGCGGCTTCAAGCTTGCGACCGTATTTGAGGGTGACAACATTCCACCCCATATCGCGAAATAGCCCTTCGATCCGGCCAAAAAGCCTGTCCGGCACAACGGAATCGAGGGATTGGCGATTGTAATCCACAACCCACCAGACATTGCGGATATCGTGCTTCCAGCCTTCCAAGAGGGCTTCGTAAATATTGCCCTCATCCAATTCGGCATCGCCCACCACGGCCACATGCCGCCCAGCCGCCAGACCTTCCGGCGCCAGTCGATGCAACTGCACATAATCCTGCACCAGCGAACCGAACGACGTCAGCGCCACACCAAGCCCGACCGAGCCGGTGGAGAAATCCACCTCCCCCCCATCCTTCACGCGCGACGGATAGGGTTGGATGCCGCCGAATTGGCGCAAGGTTTCAAGCTTATCGCGTGACTGGCGGCCCAGCAGATAATTGATCGCATGAAAGACCGGCCCGGCATGGGGCTTTACCGCAACCCTATCCTCGGGCTTCAGAATATCGAAATACAGGGCGGTCAGGATGGAAATACACGACGCGCAGGAAGCCTGATGCCCCCCCACCTTCAGCCCATCACGATTGGGCCGGATATGATTGGCGTGATGGATCATCCAGGCAGATAGCCAGAGGAGTTTCTGTTCGAGCGCGTGCAGTATCTCAATGCGCCGCGCGCCCTTTGTCAGATGGCGCGGCTTGCTTTTTCCCTGCACGGTCATGCTCCAACCCCTCAACTATTGAAGGGAATATGGCGCCTTAAGCTTGGGGAAGGAAGGGGTCTTTCAGTGCCGGATCAGTCGCTTCAAGGCCGGGGCGGCAGCGCGCAGCCCCTCCCCCACATAGGCTTCGTGATTATGCTCGATGCTGGCGGGATCATAGAGGTAATTCACCATAAGCCCCAGGGATTGCCGAAAACCATTCTCCGAGACATCCGCCCGCCAATTCACCCTTTCGACCCGGGCGCCATTCGATAGATGAAAATGCGCAACCGGATCCAAGGCACGGCCGGGCCGGTTTGGCGCGGTTTCATTAAGCAGGTAGCGGGCGGCCCATCGGCTGAACACCGCCCGCGCCAGCTTCGCTTGCGCCTCATCCTGCCATAAGCCGCGCTCGGCCAGGATGCGCCCCAGCAATTTTGCGCCCGGATCAGGCGCTTCCCCCGCTGCCCCCGGGCCATCTGCCTGGAACGCCGCGCCTTCTTCCGGGGTGAGAAGCGCCGTGCCCGTCGCGATGGATTTTTCCAGCCACGCCCGAAACCCAGGCATCGGCGATAGGGTGCAAAAGGTCTTGAGTCGGGGGAATTCGGCGGCGAGCAATTCCACGACGCGCTTGATCAGAAAATTACCGAAGGAAATGCCATCAAGGCCGCGCTGGCAGTTATTGATGGAGTAAAACACCGCAGTATCCGCAAGGCTTGCATCCTGTAGCGGTGCCTTTTCATCCAGGATCTTCTGCACGCTTTCCGCCATGCCACGTTCCAGCGCCACCTCGACAAAAATCAGCGGTTCATCGGGCATGCGTGGATGAAAAAACGCATAACAGCGCCGGTCAGAATCAAGGCGATTGCGCAAATCGCGCCAGGTGCGAATGCGATGCACCGCTTCATACTGCACCAGCTTTTCGAGCAAGGCAGCCGGTGATTTCCAATCTATCGCGCGCAATTCAAGAAAGCCGACATCAAACCAGGATGCCAGCAAGCCCTTCAAATCCGTTTCAAGCGCTTGCAACAAGGGATCCGCATTCATCACGGCCAGCAATTCGGCGCGCATAGCAACCAGAAATTTCACACCATCTGGTATCGCCGCGAAGGCCGTCAGCAGCCGTAACCGCGGTGGTTCCAAAGCACGGCGCAGCTTCGCCAAGGCAATGGCGCGCAAGGCGGCATTGGGCGCTGCTGTCAGCGCTTCAATCGCCGCCGTTACAGCCTGGGCATCGGAATCAAAAGCGGCCAGGGCCTTGAGGAAGGCGAGCCTGCCTTCTGCATCCAAACCACGATATTCCTGCGCCAAGGCGGCCGCGCGATTGCGGGCGGAAACCTCACCGCCACGCGCCAGCAAGCAATCGCGGAATTGGGCGGTGAAATCCTGCTCTGGTGCAGTCACACGTCCGCCATTGCCCGACAAATCGCGCCACAAGGTCGCCACGCGACGCATCGCACGATCAATCAACCCAGCTTGCAGCGCGATCTCGGACATAAAAACCCCATCCGCGTAAGCACCGAAGCCTATCGAATATTACCTTTCAAAACAAAGAAATTTCGCTTCAAGACACAAAAGCGTGACAACGCTTCATGGCGCTGGCATCAATTGCTGCATGGCAACCGCAATCAGGGGCGGCAGATCTTCCGCGATCAGCCCCGGCGGCCCCAGGCGGGCGGCGGCGCCATGCAACCAGACCGCTGCCGCGCTGGCTTCAAAGGGCGCCATCCCTTGCGCCATCAGCCCCGCGATCAGGCCGGCCAGCACATCACCGCTGCCGGCCGTGGCCAGGCTCGCGGGCGCATTGTCATTGATGATCAGCCGGCCATCCGGCGCGGCGATCATGCTATCGGGCCCCTTCAGCACGACGACACCGCCAATCTGCGCCGCAGCCTGACGCAGGGCGCTGGGGCGATCCTGCCCCGGATCCCCGAATACGCGCGCGAATTCGCCGGCATGGGGTGTAATCACCGCCGTACCACGCAAGATTTCCGGCTGGCCCGCTGCCGCCATCAGGGCGCCCGCATCCGCCACCAGCAGGCGCTTGGCGGCAAGCACCGCCGCCAGGGCCTTCCTTGTCGCGGCATCGGGCAGCAACCCAGGCCCCAAAAGCCAGACCGCGCGCCGTGCATCGCCCAGCAGCGTGTCCAAGGCTTCTTCGGTGACCAAAAGCCCCGGATCGCCGCCCCGCAGCAACTGCGCCAAAGCTGCGGCCCCGGCCAGCAGGCTCACCAGCCCTGCCCCGGTGCGGCGCGCGGCAGCGGCGGCAAGTCGCGCTGCCCCAGGCATGCTGGCACCCGCCACAATGGTGACATGGCCGCGCCGATACTTATGCGCCTGCGCTGCCGTGGCCGGGAGAGACCAAAGCCCTGGGCCATTCCGCCAAGATTGCGGGGCAATTTCATCCAGCACGCGCGCTGGCAGGCCGATATCGGCCAGAACGACCTCTCCGCAGAGGCTACGGGCCGGAAACAGTAAATGCCCTGGCTT
>JBDKIR010000245.1:0-4371 GCA_039797035.1 Pseudomonadota bacterium
TCGGCCGGACAGCTTGCCGTAATTGGCAAAGGACGGGACCGAGAACAGCACATGCCCATCCGCCGCATAGGCATGGCCATTCGCGATCAGCCTTTCGATCAGCGCAATCATTTCCGCGATATGGCCAGTGGCGCGCGGTTCCACATCAGGCGGCAGCGCGCCAAGGGCGGCCATATCGGCGTGGAAATCGGCTGTCGTGCGCGCGGTGATGGCGGCGATGGGTTCACCGCTTTCGCGCGCGCGCGCATTGATCTTGTCATCCACATCCGTGATGTTGCGCGCATAGGTCACGCGCGGATAAATCCGGCGCAACAGCCGCGCCAGCACATCAAACACCACCACAGGACGCGCATTGCCCAAATGCGCCAGATCATAAACCGTGGGCCCGCAGACATAGAGCTTCACATGAGCGGGATCGAGCGCTTCAAACCGCCGTTTGGTACGCGCCGCGCTGTCATGCAGGAAAAGCTCGGCCATGGTTCAGCCGCCTGCTGCGATTTTGAGGCGCAGCGCCGCGCGATCCCGCCCGATCAGCGGCAGGATGGTGCCGATATCCGGGCCGTGATCTTCCCCGGTCAGCGCTAGCCGCAGCGGCAGGAATAGCGCCTTGCCCTTGCGCCCGGTGCTATCCTTCAAGGTGCCAGTCCAGGCGCCCCAGGTGGTGCCATCCCAGGGTTCCGCCGGCATGGCGGCGAGTGCTGCGCGCAGGAAATCGCCTTCGTTTTCCAGCACCGGCGGCACGATGGTACCGCGCACCACATCAAACCAGGGCTTGGCCTCACGCAGCAGATCAAGATTGCCGCGTACGGCAAGCCAGAAATCCTCATCGGCGCCTTCGGGCAGCCGTTCCTTTACCGCATCGAAGCTGATGCCATGCAAAAGCTTGCGATTGAGCGCCAACATATGCCGCGGATCGAAGCGCGCAGTGGATTGCGACACCTTCCCAAGATCATAGCCGGGCGCAAGATCAGCGGGCATCCCCGCCACCGGATCATTGGACGTACCAAGTGCGGCAAGATACCCAACCAGCGCCGCCGGTTCGATACCATCCTTGCGCAAATGCCGAAGCGAAATGGACCCCAAGCGTTTTGATAGCGCGCCGCCTTCTGCATCCGTCAGCAACGGCAAATGCCCGAAGGCGAGCGCATTCTGCTTGCCGCCGAGCGCCTCAAAAATATCAATCTGAATGCCGGTATTGGTGACGTGATCCTCACCGCGCACGATATGCGTGATGCCCATTTCAAGATCATCAACGACCGAGGTGAAGGTATAAAGCGGCGAACCATCGGCGCGGATCAGCACGGGGTCGGAAATCGCCGAAAGCTTCACGCTGCGATCACCCAAAACCTGATCGCGCCAGGAAACCGAACGGGAGGAGAGCAGGAACCGCCAATAGGGCTGCTTGCCGTTGGATAACGCCTTTTCATATTGCTCGCGCGTCATTTTCAGCGCTTCGCGATCATAAAGCGGCGGCTTGCCTTCCCGCCGGCGGCGTTCGCGCTTGTAGGCGAGTTCTTCTTCCGTCTCGAAGCAGGGGTAAAGCCGCCCGGCGGCCTTCAGCTTTTCGGCCGCCTCCGCATAGCGATCCAACCGATCCGATTGCCGCACCAGCCCATCCCAGGGCAGGCCAAGCCAAGTCAGGTCTTCTTCGATCGCCTCGGCATATTCCGCGCGGGAACGTTCGGTATCGGTATCATCCAGGCGCAGCAGGAATTCCCCGCCATGGCGGCGCGCCAGTAGCCAATTGGCCAGCGCCACGCGCGCATTGCCAACATGCAAAAGCCCGGTGGGCGAAGGGGCAAAACGGAGTTTCATGCCGCGTCCTCAGAATCCTCATCGCGGCGCGGATCAAGAATGCGCCAATTGCGTTCTTCACTGTCTTTTACGGGGGTCTCAGCAAACCCCTTCAATTCACTGCCGCTGATCCAGGCAGCTTCGGCGGCGCCAACCACTTCCGCATCCTCGCCAAAGGCGAACCAGGCATCCAGCACGGCCTTCGCATCAAGCCCAGGCGCACGGCAGCGTTCCACGGAATCCCGCACATAGCGCCGCGCAAAGGCATTGGCGTGTTCAATGGAAAGAAAGCCGCGGATTTCCTCCACCGGATCGCTGCCATTGCCACCCGACAGATCCATGATGCGTACACTCAGATCGCCGCCGCCAAAAAGCTGCGGGTCGAGACCCTCACTCATGAAATCAACGCCGTGAAGCCATTGGTGATGGGGTAGCGCCGATCCCGCCCAAAGGCGCGCGGCGTGATCTTCACACCGGGTGGTGCCTGGCGGCGCTTATATTCCGCGCGATCCAGCAAGCGCCAAACGCGCAGCACCAAAGCGCGATCAAAACCATCCGCCACCAGCGCATCGACGGATTTTTCACCCTCCACCAGCCCTTCCAGAATGGCGTCCAATACCTCATAGGGCGGCAGGCTGTCCTGATCCTTCTGATCCGGCTTCAACTCCGCACTGGGCGGCTTGGTAATCACGCGTTCGGGCATCACCATGCCAAGCGGGCCCAAAGCGCCTGCGGGGCGGTGTTCATTGCGCCAGCGCGAAAGCGCGAAGACGGTCGTTTTGTAGACATCCTTCAGCACGGAATAGCCGCCGCACATATCGCCATAAATCGTGGCATAGCCCGTGCTCATTTCACTCTTATTGCCGGTGGTCAGCAGCATATCGCCAAACTTGTTCGACAGCGCCATCAAGGTCACACCACGAATGCGCGATTGCAGGTTTTCTTCCGTGATATCGGGCGGTCGATTACCGAAGGCCGGCGCCAACATCCCGGCGAAAGCCTCCATCGCCGGGCCGATGCCGATATTCTCATAACGAATACCCAAAAGCTGCGCGCATTCGGCGGCATCTTCCAGGCTTTCAATGCTGGTATAGGGCGATGGCATCATCACCGCGCGCACGCGGTCCGGCCCCAAGGCATCCACCGCAACAGCCGCCGAAATCGCGGAATCAATCCCACCGGACAGGCCCAACACCACACCAGGGAAACGATTCTTGTTCACGTAATCGCGCAGGCCCAGCACCATGGCGCCATAGATTTGTTCAAGCTTGGGCAGATCGGGCGCAATCTCGCCCGGCGCGCAGACCAGCTTGCCGCCATCGCGCCGCCATTCGGTAATGCGCAGCCCTTCGCTGAACATGGGCATGACATGCGCAATCTTGCGATCCGCATTCATCACAAAGGATGCGCCTTCAAACACCAGCTCATCCTGCCCGCCAACCTGGTTCACAAAGACAAAGCCAAGCCCGGTTTCCACACAACGCGATACCGCCAGATCAAGCCGGGCCTGATGCTTTCCCGCCTCAAAAGGGGAACCATTGATGGCAATCAGGATTTCCGCGCCGGTTTCACTGAGCGTTTCGGAAACGGCGGGGAACCACCAATCCTCGCAAATCATCAACCCCAGACGGAAACCGCGAAAGGGCACCGGGCCGGGCGCGGGGCCGGCATCGAAAACACGCTTATCGTCAAACACGCCGTAATTGGGCAATTCATGCTTGGCGCGGCGCGCGGCGATCCGGCCGGCTTCCAGCAGGAAAAGGGCGTTATAGACCTTCTCCCCCTCTCGCCAGGGGCCGCCAATCACCAGCGCCGGGCCGCCATCAGCGGTTTCGGCGGCCAGCCTTTCTATTTCCGCCTCACAGGCGGTGATGAAGGCGGGCTTGCGCACCAAATCTTCGGGCGGATAGCCGGCAATGGAAAATTCCGGCGTCACCACGATATCCGCGCCAAGTTTTGCCGCCTCAGCGCGGGCGGCGCGGAGGCGGTCTGCATTGGCGGTCAGGGCGCCTTCATGGGGGTTGATCTGCGCAAGCGCGATCTTCAGCGTTTCAGCCATGGGCGCCTTCTAGAGCAGTTCTGGTTCAGGTGAAATCACCCAAGGCCCCGAATTGAGCGCCTTCAGCCCTGCCCCCCATTACGGCGCCGCCCTTCCCCACGCTTCAGCAGGAATTCACGGCCGATTTTGACGCGCGGCACCCCGTCATAGGCAACGATATCGGCGGTAGCATAGGTCTCAGACCAGGTATCGGGGATGAAACTGCCGGTGCCGACCACATCAATAGGTGCCCGCGCTTCCGCCATGACCCGGCATTTGGTGACCCCGAAACCGGATGACACGACAATACGCACCTGGCCAAACCCCGCCTGGTCCAGCGCTTCACGCATCCGCCAAATGGCGGCAGCGGAAACCCCGGTCCCTGTCAGATGGCGCAATTCCGTCTCACTCCGGTAGCGCCGGGTGGCCTGGGGGGCATGGCGTTCCAGTACCGCGTAGCTCTCTGCCGGGTCCAAACCTTCAAGGAACCTGCCGCCATGGGTATCAAGCCGCATGGCAAGCCGGCCGGCCGCCGCCAG
>JBDKIR010000246.1:0-7569 GCA_039797035.1 Pseudomonadota bacterium
AGGTAGAGGTTCTGCCCGTCCGGAAATAGCTGCGGTGACTTGCCTTTGGCCGGGTCATGACGCGCGGCTTTGATGGTAACGGGGGTAAGCTTGCCCATGGGTGATCCTTCGTTCTACCCACGTTTCTACCCCCGTTTGATATAGAGATCGAGAGAAATCAAAAGAGTCACAGCGAGACGGGGATAAGAAGAAAACTCAACATAATCAGCGTATTTTGAGGCCCTTTGGGTCTGGCTGATATTCCAGTTCGGTAGACACCCTCTCCGCCATTTACGCCCCCTTTGCCCGAATCCAGCTTCCGCCCCAGCCTGCCTTAATCAGGGCGGATATTGTTGTCGCGGACCACGCGGCCCCAGATGGCCATCTGGGCTTTCAGGAAAGTCGCGAAATCCTCAGGAGAGGACCCGACGACATCAATGCCCATGGGGCCGGTTAGGCGAGCGCGTAATTCAGGCTCCGCCAGGGCCTTCGCCAGGGCGGCATGGAAGCGTTGCTGAATGGATGGCGGGACGCGTGCCGGGGCCAGCACTCCCCACCAGGCGAGGGCATCAATGCCCGGAATGCCCTGTTCCATGACCGTTGGCAGATCAGGAAACAGCGCCGAACGCCGGGCGCCGGTCTGCGCCAGGGGCCGCAGCGTGCGGCCAACCTGGCCCCCCAAGCCGGCATTGGTTGCCATGGGCATGTCCAATTCGCCGGCAGCGGCAGCCGCGCTCATCGGCCCGCCGCCGCGATAGGGCACATGCACCACCTTGAAGCTGCCGGCTTGCTGCATCAGTGACATGGTCAAATGCGCCAGGCTGCCATTGCCGATCGACCCATAAGTCAGGGTATCCGGCTTGGCTTTGGCGGCGGCGATCACCTCCTGGAAATTCTGCCAGGGCCTGGATTGGTGGGTGGTGATGATCATGGGCGCCGTGCCGAGCAACATGATCGGCGCCAGATCGCGTTCGGTGTCGAAGCCCAGATTGGGGATCAAAAACGGGTTCACCGCATGGGTATCGAAGACGGTGACCCAGCTATTGCCATCGGCTGCGGCGCGCGCCGCCGCGGCGGTCCCCAAGGAACCAGAGGCGCCAGGGCGGTTTTCGACCACGACGGGCACGCCCAATTCTGCCGCCAGACGGGGCTGCAAAAGGCGGGAAATCGTATCGACGCTGCCGCCGGGCGGGAAGGGCGCAATGATACGAATGGGGCCATTGGGCCAGGCCGGGCTTTGGCCCAGCGCGGGGCTGGCCAGGGCGCCGGCGGCGAAGCTGGCCATCAATAGTTTACGACGCTGCATTTTGCTTGATCCCCCTTCTAGTGCCTTTCGGATAATCCGCCGGGCCGGAGCCTGGCAAATCAGCGCCCCGACCCTTGACGCAAGGCGAGGAGACGGGGAAGGGAGGGGTCATGCTCGACAAGATTTTTGACCCTGCCGTGATCGAACCCCGCCTCTATGCAGGCTGGGAGAATGCGGGTGCCTTTTCCGCCCAGCCGGAAAGCCCGGCGCGCCCCTTCACCATCATGATCCCGCCGCCCAATGTGACGGGCAGCCTGCACATCGGCCATGCGCTGGATAATACCTTGCAGGATGTGCTGATCCGCTGGCGCCGCATGCAGGGGCGCGATGCGCTGTGGCAGCCAGGTACGGACCATGCCGGCATTGCGACGCAAATGGTGGTGGAACGCCTGCTTGCTGAGCAGAAGCAGCCTGACCGACGCAGCATGGGCCGCGAAGCCTTTCTGAAGCGTGTGTGGGAATGGAAAGCCCAATCGGGCGGCACCATCACCCGGCAATTGCGCCGGCTTGGCGCGTCGCTCGATTGGCCACGTGAACGCTTCACGATGGATGAGGGGCTTTCGGCGGCGGTGCGCGAGGTGTTCGTGACCTTGCACCGCCAGGGCCTGATTTATCGCGACCGGCGGTTGGTGAATTGGGACCCGAAATTCCTAACGGCGATTTCCGATCTGGAAGTCGAAAGCAAGGAAGTGAAGGGGAACCTGTGGCATCTGCGTTACCCGGTGGAAGGCGCGCCGGGGCGGTTCCTGGTGGTGGCCACCACGCGCCCGGAAACCATGCTGGGCGATACCGCCGTTGCCGTGCACCCGGAAGATGAGCGCTTCAAGGATTTGATTGGCAAGCGGGTGATCCTGCCCTTGTTGGGGCGCGCCATTCCGGTGGTGGCGGATGAATATTCCGATCCCGAAAAGGGATCAGGCGCTGTGAAGATTACGCCCGCCCATGACTTCAATGATTTTGAGGTCGGGCGGCGCCATGATCTGGCCATGCCATCGGTGCTAGATGCCGAAGGGCGCGTGATGCTCGATGAAATAAGTGCGCATTTCGCTGCGGCCGATGGCTTTGCGGATCATGAATTTGTGCGCGGGCTTGCAGGGCAGGATCGCTTCGCGGCGCGCAAGGCGATTGTGGCGCGCTTGGAAGAACTGGAACTGGTCGAGAAGATCGAACCGCATACCCATATGGTGCCGCATGGCGATCGTTCCGGTGTGCCGATTGAACCGCGGCTCACCATGCAATGGTATGTGGATGCCAAGACACTCGCCGGCCCGGCCATTCGTGCGGTTGAGTCCGGCCAGACTGTGTTCTCGCCCAAGCAATTCGAAAACATCTTTTTCGCCTGGATGCGCGACATCCAGCCCTGGTGCATTTCCCGCCAGCTATGGTGGGGGCACCAGATCCCGGCCTGGTATGCCCCGGATGGGGAGGTGTTTGTCGCCCATACCGAAGCAGAAGCCCATGCTGCGGCAGTAGCGAAATACGGCAAGCCGGTGGCGCTGACGCGCGATGAG
The DNA here is from genome assembly GCA_039797035.1 of Pseudomonadota bacterium. Lineage (GTDB taxonomy): Bacteria > Pseudomonadota > Alphaproteobacteria > Acetobacterales > Acetobacteraceae > Neoroseomonas. The sequence continues at coordinate 2,797 of JBDKIR010000246.1, forward strand.
GATGTGCTGGATACCTGGTTTTCCAGCGCGCTATGGCCCTTTTCCACCATTGGCTGGCCGGAAAAAACGCCCGAACTCGCGAAATACTATCCCGGCGATGTGTTGGTGACGGGCTGGGACATCATCTTCTTCTGGGTTGCCCGGATGATGATGATGGGCATTCATTTCATGGGCGAAGTGCCCTTCAAGACCGTTTGCATCCATGGGTTGGTGCGCGATGAAAAAGGGCAGAAAATGTCCAAATCGCGCGGCAATGTGATGGACCCCTTGGAATTGGTCGATGCCTATGGCGCGGATGCCATGCGCTTCACGCTATGTGCCCTGGCGTCCCCGGGGCGCGATATCAAGCTCGGCCGGCAGCGGGTTGAAAGCTATCGGTCTTTTGCCACCAAAATCTGGAATGCGGCGCGGTTTTGCGAAATGAATGGCATCGCGCCGCGTGCCGATTTCAACCCGGCAACGGCCAAATTGCCGCTTTCGCGCTGGATATTGGATGCGGCGAATGACGCCGTGGCGGAAGCCAATGCCGCCTTGGAAGCGCTGCGCTTCGATGATTACGCCAATGCGGGGTATCGTTTTGCCTGGAACAGTTTCTGCGACTGGTTCCTGGAATTCGCCAAGCCCGTGCTGAATGGCCCGGATGGCCCAGAAAAGGAGGAGGTGAAGGGCGCGGCGCAGCATGTGCTGGGCATCATTCTTCGCCTGCTGCACCCGGTGATGCCCTTCATTACCGAGGAGCTTTGGCACCAATTGGGCTATGGCCCTGAATGCAGCCTGATCCGCACCGCCTGGCCCGAAGCCATGCCGGTGGCTGATGCCGCGGAAGCGCGCGCGGAACTGGATTGGGTGGTGCGGCTGATTTCGGAAATGCGCACGGTCAGGTCCGAGATGAATGTGGCGCCTTCCATCACGGTGCCGCTGATTTTGGCAGGCGCCAAGCCGGAAAGCTTGGCGCGGGCCGAACGCTGGGCCGATGCCATTCGCCGCTTGGGTCGCGCGAGTGACATCACGGCGCTGACCGGCGACGCCCCGAAAGGGGTGGTGCAGGCCGTTTTGGATGAAACCACCCTCATGCTGCCTTTGGCGGATGTGGTAGATTTCGCCGCCGAAAGGGCGCGCCTTGCCAAGGAGCGTGCGCGCTTGGCTGGTGATGTGGAAAAGACCGAAGCGAAGCTGGCCAATGAAAGCTTTGTCTCCCGCGCGCCGGTCGAAATTGTTGAAGAAAACCGTGAAAGGGTCGCCACCTGGCGGGCGGAAATCGCCCGGCTGGATGCGGCCATGGCGCGGATTTCAGGCTAGGCCATGTTCGATTCCGCAACATTGAAGCTTTTTGCCGCGATTACGCTTTTCATGGGCGTGACCGTGCTGTTGCGGGATCGCCTTACCAAGATCCGCTTGGCTGATTGGCAGCCAAAGCCGATCGTGGCGCAATTCATCGCTGCCATAATTGGGCTGGCGATCAGTGTGGGTTTCTTGTACGCGGTCGGGTGATCGCGGTTCGCGAAATTGGCAGGAGGAAATAGCCGATGACCAAATGGGACAAGTCGAAGCTGCCGAGCCGGCACACCACCATGGGGCCGGAGCGTGCACCGCATCGTTCCTATTATTACGCCATGGGTCTGACCGCGGAAGAAATCGCGCAGCCTTTGGTGGGCGTCGCGTCCTGCTGGAATGAAGCGGCACCCTGCAATATCGCCCTGTCGCGCCAGGCGCAGGCCGCGAAGGTGGGCGTGCGGGAAGCCGGTGCCACGCCGCGCGAATTCACGACCATCACCGTGACCGATGGTATCGCCATGGGACATCAATCCATGAAATCCTCTCTTGCCTCGCGTGAGGCGATTGCGGATTCCATCGAACTCACCATGCGCGGCCATTGCTATGACGCGCTGGTGGGCATTGCGGGCTGCGACAAATCCTTGCCTGGCGTCATGATGTCCATGATCCGGCTCAATGTGCCATCCGTGTTCATGTATGGCGGGTCCATCATGCCGGGTAAGCATCACGGCCGCGACGTGACGGTGCTGGATGTGTTTGAAGCGGTGGGCAAGCACGCCGCTGGTGGCATGTCTGATGACGAGTTGGATGAGCTGGAACGCCATGCTTGCCCCGGCGCGGGCGCTTGTGGCGGCCAGTTCACCGCCAATACCATGGCTTGCGTTTCGGAAATGATCGGCCTCGCGCTGCCCTTTTCCGCCGGTGCGCCGGCCCCCGATGAAGACCGCGACCGTTGGGCTATTGAATCGGGTAAGGCCGTGGTGGAACTGATCCGCCGCAATATCCGCCCGCGCGATATCGTGACGCTCGATTCCCTGCATAATGCCGCGGCGATTGTTGGCGCGACTGGTGGTTCGACCAATGCCGCGCTCCATCTGCCGGCCATGGCGCATGAAGCGGGCATTCGCTTCACGCTGCAGGATGTAGCGGAAATCATGCGCAAGACCCCGCATATCGCCGATTTGAAGCCCGGCGGAAAATATGTCGCGGCCGACGTGCATCGCATTGGTGGCGTGCCCATCATCATCAAGGCGTTGATTGATGGTGGTTATGTAAAAGGCGATTGCATGACGGTCACAGGCAAGACCATTGCGGAAAACCACCGCGAAGTGATCGTGCCCACGAACCAGGATGTGGTGCGCCCCTGTTCCGATCCGATCAGCCCGATCGGTGGCGTGGTGGCACTCAAGGGCAACCTCGCCCCTGAAGGCGCCATCGTGAAAATCGCTGGCATGGAAAAGCTCCGCTTTGAAGGCACGGCGCTTTGCTTTGACTGTGAAGAAGATGCGTTCAAGGCCGTTGAAATGCGCGCCTATAAGCCGGGCGATGTCATCATCGTGCGCTATGAAGGGCCGAAGGGCGGGCCGGGCATGCGTGAAATGCTCTCCACCACCTCGGCGATTTATGGCCAGGGCATGGGCGACAAGGTGGCGCTGATCACCGATGGGCGTTTCTCGGGCGCGACACGCGGCTTCTGCATCGGCCATGTCGGGCCGGAAGCGGCGGTGGGTGGGCCGATTGCGCTGCTCAAGAATGGCGACAAGATCGTGATCGATGCCGAAAAAGGGACCATCGACATGCTGGTTTCCGATGAGGAAATCGCCAAGCGTCGCGCTGAATGGAAGCCCCGCAAGACCGACTATAATTCCGGTGCCTTGTGGAAATATGCGCAATTGGTTGGCCCGGCCTATCTTGGTGCCGTGACCAATCCCGGTGGCGCGGCGGAAACCCATTGCTACGCGGATCAATGATCCGCGCTGGTTTTCTGGCACTGATCTGTTGCGCTGCCGCCCCGGTGGCAGCGCAATCTTTTAATGGCATCTGGGAAGGCAGGCTGCGCTGCGATGCGGTTGCCGGCATGACCCAGACGCCCCTGGATGTTGCCTTCACCATTCGTGTTGAGGCGGGGCTCGCGAAATATGAACGCCCTGTCCTATCCGCCACAGCGGCGCGCACCGGCGCCTGGGAGCGGGGGGAAGGACGGGTTGCTGCGGATGGTACGCTGGTGATGCAGGGCGGATCTTCCGGGCGCGGCTTTGGCTATCGCGCGCGCTATGAAGGCCGACTTGGGGCCGATGGTATTGGCCATTTCACCGGCGCGCAGGATTGGATCCTGTCTGACCGTGAATTCACCCGTGCTTGCACGGTGGAAGTGCGCAAATAAGAAGGCTTTCAGGGCATCATGAAAAAGCCCTGATCCTGCCTGCGTCCCAACATGCCGCCATGATGTGCTTCCTGCGGATCGGGAATCCCGATTTCAGGAGGTGCCAGATGCGCGTTCCGAAATGCTTCCCACTCATGCTGGGCGTGCTGTTGCCCTTGACGGGCTGTGTCGCCAATTCAGGCTATTCAAGCCATCCCGGCTATGGCTATGCCCCAAGCTATGGTTATGCGGGCGGCTATGGGTATCGCCCTTATGCCTATGCCGCGCCTGCCCATTACCCGCAGTATCACCATCGCCCGCAGCACGATCATCATCGCCCGGTCTTTTCGCATCGCCCCATCTGGAAGAAGTGGTAACGCCGCTTGCGCATAGCCCCCGGCCTATGGTCCGATCCCTTCTTAGAAATAAGGAGGAAGTGCCATGGAAATCGCTCGTCGTGGTTTATTGGCCGCGCCGCTGGTGCTGGCCGCGCCCACGGCCCGGGCCGCCTGGCCGGATAAGCCCATCCGCATCATCGTCACTTTCCCCGCTGGTACGCAGACCGATATCCTGACGCGGCTTTACGCGCCCGGGCTGGCGCAGCGCCTTGGGCAGCCTGTCATTGTCGATAATCGTGGCGGCGGGCAGGGGGTGATTGGCATTCGTGCCGCCCTGGCGGCGCCGGCCGATGGGCATACCTTGTTGATGATTGGCGTTTCCACCGGCGCCAGCGCCCCGCATATGATGAAGGACCTGCCGTATCATCCGCTGCGCGATCTGGTGCCAATTGGCCTGGTGGCGGATGCGCCTTACCTGTTGATTTGTGACCCGCGCCTGCCGGTGCGCAATGCGGCGGAGCTTTTCGCCTATGCCAAGGCGCGGCCTGGGCAATTGACCTTTGGCCATGGCGCCCCAAGCCGCCATGTAGCCGGCGCGTTGATGGCCAATATGGCGGGGATTGAAGCCCTGGAAGTCGCCTATCGCGGCCAGCCGGAGGCGACGAATGAATGCGCGGCCGGGCGCATTTCCTACACGATTGCCGATCTGGGGGAGGCTTTGGTGCAAGCGCGCGAAGGCCGTGTCCGGGCCCTTGCGGTCACCACCTTGGGGCGTTCGGCCTTGGCGCCGGAAATCCC
>JBDKIR010000247.1:0-3325 GCA_039797035.1 Pseudomonadota bacterium
GCCATTGCCATCACGCGCAGCACGCGTTCACCGCAATTGCCGGATATCCCCACCGTGGCGGAAGGCTTGCCCGGTTATCTGTTCAATAGCTGGCTTGGACTTTTCGCCCCGGCCGGCACGCCAGCCCCCGCCGTTCAGCGCATTGCCCAGGAAGTCGCGAAAGCGCTACGCCAAGGGGAAACCCACCAGCGCATGGAACAATTGGGCTATGAACCGGTGGGCAGCACGCCCGAGGAATTCGCGCGCTTCTTTGCGGCCGAAATGCCGCGCGTGGCGGAATTGGTGCGCATATCCGGCGCCAAGGTCGAATAGGCCGACGCCGCCGCTTCAATTGGGGCGGGCGGCGTCGGCTTGTCGCGGCTTTTAGCGCGGCGCAGGCTGGGCCGGGGCCGGCGGCGCGGGCGCGGGGTGCATCGGCGCGGGGTGCATCGGCGCAGCGCGCGGCCCATCGCCGCGATAATGCCGCCGTTGCACCTCAGCCCGGGTCAGCGTGCCATCACTATCCGCATCCATGGATCGGAACATGGCATCGGCCATGACGCGCAATTCCGCCAGGGTGATCTTGCCGTCCAGATCCGCATCAATGAAGCGGAACATGGCCGCCTGACGATCCTGCATCCGTTCGCGCATCGCTTCAGGCGGACCACGCCCTTCACCCCGCCGGGCAGTATAGAAGGCGCGCATTTCCTCAAGCGTGATGCCGCCATCCTTATTGGCATCAATCTCCGTGAACCGTGCCTGCAGCCAGGCAGCGGCTTCGTCCCGCGTGACCTTGCCATCATTATTGGCATCGGCCCGGGCAAACGCCTCGCCAGCAGCAAAGCCCATCATATTGCCGCCACGCATGCCGTGATGCATCTGCGCCATGCCCGAAGCGGGGCCAGGGCCAGCGCCCGGGCCGGGTTGGGCGGCAGCCATGCCGACGCCCGTCAGGCTCAGTAACGCGGCGAAGACGGCGGTTTTGGTGTGGTTGGAACGCATCGCACTCTCCTCAAGGGCGGCAAGATGCCGTCAGGCTCTTATGCGCCCGCCATGTAACGGGCGCATTGCACCAGGCCAGAGACTGCGTGAAAAAGCGTAACAAGCGGTCAGGGCGTGCCGCCCTGCCCCAAATCCCACCACATGCCGGTAAAGGCCAGAATCCCCTCCCGCGCTGGGGCGATCAGGAAATGCTCATCCGGACCGTGCTGTTTGCAGCCATTATAGGAATGCGGCACCCAGACCAGCGGCACGCCGATGTGATCCACAAAGACATCGCCCGGCAGCCCGCCCGAGGAATTCGGGATGATCTGCACGCGCTTGCCCAGCGTTTTCTGCATGCTGTCCTGCGCCCAGCGCACCCAAGGGTGATTAGGCGGCGTGCGGGAAGCCGCCATGCGCACCCCGGCATTTTCGATCACGATATCGCCAAAACCCTGTTCATTCAGATGCCGACGCAGCGATGCCTCAAAGGTATGCGGATCAGTATCCACCGTGTAGCGGATATGGCAGGTGGCGCGCGCATCGGGTGCCACAGCATTCACCGGCGCATCCGGCTTGCCGGAGAGCATGGCCAGCACAATGAAGCTGTTCCAGCCATAGATTTTCTCGGCCGAGGTCAGGCCGGGTTCGCCCCAATCAGCGTCAATCGTGGCGGCACCGTCACCGCCACCCACCGGGCAGCCATCCAGCACGCCGCGCACTTCGGCCGGCACGCCATTTTGCGGCAGCCAATCACGCACCAGGATCTTGCCGCGCGGATCAATAATGGCGCCGATGGCGTGGCTGAGCCGAATGGCCGGGTCTGTCGTCAGCCCGCCCCAATGGCCCGAATGCACGCCACCGGGGCGGAGTTTCAACACCAGATCAAACTGGAAAATGCCGCGCGTACCGGTCGCGATGGTGGGCACATCCGGTTCACAACGCGGCCCGTCAGAGGCGATCAGCACATCGGCGGCCAGCAATTCACGATTGGCGGCGACAAATTCCCGCAAACCACGTGAACCGCGTTCTTCCGCCATTTCCAGAACGATTTTGACATTAAAGCCAAGCTTGCCGCCGCGTTCCGCCAGCACCGCTTCAAGCGCTGCGATGTTCAGCGCATGCTGGCCCTTATTATCGGCGGAACCACGGCCATACCAGCGGCCATCTTCTTCGTATAATTCCCAAGGCTTCAGCCCAGGGCGCCATTGTTCATCCAGGCCCCGCACCGTGTCGCCATGGCCATAAAGCAGCACGGTTGGCTTGGATGCATCCTCGATACGCGCGCCCGTCAGGATCGGGCCGAAACCTTCCAACGGATTGGGGTGAATGGTGACGGCAAAGCCAAGCCTTTCGAGCCAAGGCCCAATCGCGCCTTCCAGGTAATGGCGCAAATCCGCCTCATGCCCCGGCTCCTGCGCGGTGGAGGGGATGGCGACAAGATCGCTCAGCAATTTCTTGTAGCTGCCATCATCGAAATAGGTCGCAGCGCGGGCAAGCGCCCCTTCACGTGTGGACATGCGCCAATCCTCAAACGATTTCGTTGAACAGCGCGGTTTCACCACGCCATTGCCGGTTCAGGTTTTCCATCATCATATCCAGCACATTGTCTTCATATTTATGCGTCTCTCCCCCGGTATGGGGTGTGACCAGCACATTGGGCATGGTCCAAAGCGGGCTCGCTTCCGGCAAGGGCTCATCCACCGTCACATCCAAGGCCGCACCGGCAATGCGCCCCGCCTGCAAGGCGGCAATCAGCGCCACTTCATCCACCACGCGCCCGCGCGCGACATTCACCAGATGCGCCGTTGGCTTCATCGCCGCCAGAGCAGAGGCACCAATCAGCCCGCGCGTTTCATCCGTCAGTGGGCAGGCCAGCACAACGAAATCAGCGCGCGGCAAAAGGGCTGGAAGGTTCTGGAAGGAATGCACCTCATCCGCGCCATTGGCGCCGGCCGCAGCATCACGCCGCACGCCAATCACCTGCATATCAAGCGCCTTGCAGATGCGCGCAATCCGCCCGCCGATGCGGCCGGTGCCGACCACGATCACCGTCTTGCCGCCCGCTTCATCCTCGCGCTTGGCGAAATCGCCCATCATGCCGCGCCAGAAGCGCTTGGCCTGATTGTCGCGCGCTTCCGGCACGCGGCGGAGAATGCCCAGCATCAGCGCAATGGCATGTTCACTCACGGCATTGGCATTGCAGCCTTGTGCGCTGGCCAGCCTGATACCCGCCGCGCGCATCACGTCGCGGTCATATTGATCCGTCCCGGCGCTCGCGGATTGTACAAAACGCAAGCGGGGTGAGAGCTTCGGCAAATCATTGCGCCACAGCCCGGAACAGACCAGCACATCAGCGCCACCG
>JBDKIR010000248.1:0-3690 GCA_039797035.1 Pseudomonadota bacterium
TAGGCTCGCCGCTTCCCCAATCACATGGGCGTTGGTGACGATGACCCCAGAAGGTTCGATGATGAAACCCGATCCCGTGCCTTGAATAATTGGCCGCCCGCGCCGCTGCTGTTCACGCGCGGCACGATCCCGCGGCGGTCCGCGCCATTCGGAAGTGGCTGTCTCACGCGTGGTGATCTGAATGCTGACCACGGCAGGCAGCACATTCTGCGCCAGATCGGCGAAATCAGGCAGGCCACGCTGGGCGATGGCGGGGCCGCAAGCGCCAAGCGCCACGGGCAATAAAAGCGCGTGGCGGCGGCTCAAGGCAGGGAGGTTCAATTGCTTCACAGGCATTAAATGCGTCTTATTTCGCGCGGCTTCAACCGGCTTCCTGAGCCGGGTTCTCGGGCCAGGCGTGTTTCGGGTAGCGGCCGCGCATTTCCTTGCGTACCTCGGCCCAGCTCCCCGCCCAAAACGCCGCCAAATCCCCGGTAATGGCAATGGGCCGCCCGGCCGGGGACAGCAGCGCCACCTGCAAACTCACCCGCCCCTTGGCAAGCAGCGGCAGGCTTGGCAGGCCAAATAAATGCTGCGCGCGGGCTTCAAGCGTGGGCACATCGCGCGCGTAATCAATCGCGGCACTCCGCCCGCCCGGCAGGGCCAAGCGGCTCGGCAGCGCCTGATCCAGGCTGCGCCGCGCCTCCCAACTCAGCCCGCTGAGCAGGATTTCCGCCAGATTAAGCCCCGATAATTCCGAGAGCCTGGTGAGGCCAGAGAGATGCGGGGCGAGCCAAACCTGCACCGAAGCGATGAGCGCGGCATCGGACAGGTCAGGCCAGGCATCGCCTTCCACCTGGCGCATCCAGCCAATGCGGGCGCGGATCTGGCGCGCGCCATCGCCCCAGGGCAGGTCGCGCAAACCGCGTTCCGCCACCGCCGCCGCCAGCGCCGCGGCCATGGCGGCGGGGTCAAGCTGCGCCAAGGGCGCTTCTTCAAGCACCAGCGGGCCGAAGCAAAGGCGCCGACGCGCCACCACGGCGCCAAGCCGCGCATCAAAGGCCGCCCCTTCTTCGCGCCGCAATCGGTCGGGGAAACGCGCTTCCAGCACCGCACGCTCGATCGGCGCCGCCATGCGGATGCGTGCCTCGGTCCCCGCGATTTCCAAATCAGCCACGGCCAGCAAGGGCGCCTTGGCCAAGGGATCAATGCCGGTGATGCGCGCACCCTGGCCAGAGGCCAAGCGAAAGGCCCCATCCATGGCACCACGTTTTGCGGCGATGCGGTCCGGGAAGCCCGCTGCCAGCAAGGCGCCGGCATCGCCATCGGCCGCCACAGCATTGCCAATGCCAAGCCGACGCCGATGCAGGCTGGCGGCACGGCGAATGCGCTGCACCGCGCCGCGATCCGCTGCCGCGTGATCGCCCCCGGCAAGCAGATCCAGGCGTAACCCGATATCGGCCGGGGCTTCCCGCCCGCGCAGGGGATCGCGTTCTTCCAATAACGCCGCGAGGTCAGCGGCCAGGGCCTTTTCCGCGCTGCCTTCCGCCGCCAGCATCATGCGTGCCAAGCGGGGATGCGTGCCAAGCCGTGCCATGCGCCGCCCGATATCGGTAATGCGCCCCGCATCATCCAGCGCATCCAATTCGCGCAACACGGCCCGCGCCGCCGCCATGGTGCCCGAAGGCGGCGCATCAAGGAAGGCAAGGCTGGCAGGGTCCGCCCCCCAAGCGGCGCAATCCAACGCCAGACCCGATAATTCGACTTCCAGTATCTCTGGCCGGTCCGCCTGGGGCAGCCCGCGATGCAGCGCTTCCGTCCAAAGCCGGATCGCCACCCCCGGCGCGGTGCGCCCGGCACGCCCGGCGCGTTGTTCGGCCGCTGCCTTGCCGATGCGCAGCGTGGTCAGGCGCGCAAGCCCGGTGGCGGCATCCAACCGCGGTGCCCGGCGATACCCGCCATCAACCACAATGCGCACCCCCGGCACCGTGAGGGAGGTTTCGGCGATGGATGTCGCCAGCACCACCTTGCGCTGACCATCAGGTGTGGGGTTCAGGGCGCGGTCCTGCTCAGCCGGCGGCAATTCGCCGTGCAAGGGCAAGACCAGCGCATCCACCCCGCCAAGCCGTTCTGCGGTGCGGCGGATTTCGCCCCAGCCCGGCAGAAAGGCCAGCACATCCCCAGGATGCGCCCGCAAGGCTTCCCTGATGGCACTCGCCATGGCTTCGGGCAGATCGCGCGCTTCCTTCAAATCCCGCGCGCGATATTGGATTTCCACCGGATAGGCGCGCCCGAGGCTTTCAATTACCGGGGCGGCCACCCCTGCCTCCCCCATCAGCGTGGCGAAGGCGCCGCCATCAAGCGTTGCCGACATGGCGAGAAGCCGCAAATCCGGCCGAAGCGCGCGCTGCAAATCCAGGCAAAGCGCCAAGGCCAAATCCGTATCCAGATTGCGTTCATGCGCTTCGTCGAAAAAAATCGCCGCCACGCCTTCAAGGCCCGGATCGGTTTGCAGACGGCGGACCAAAAGCCCTTCGGTCACCACCTCCACCCGGGTGCGATCGGAAAATTGGCGATCCAGCCGGGTAGCCAGGCCAATCAAGCCGCCGGGCTGGCCTTCACCGATCAGATCAGCCATGCGTCGCGCAGCGGCGCGCGCCGCCACCCGGCGCGGTTCCAGCACCAGAATGCGGCCCTGCTGCGCCCAGGCTTCCTCCATCAGTGCCAAGGGCACCAGTGTGGTCTTGCCCGCCCCGGGTGGGGCGATCAGCACGGCATTTGGTTTGTCTGCCAAGGCAGCCCGCAAGGCGGGCAAGGCTTCAGAAACGGGCAAGTCAGGAAACATGGGCGGGGGGAAATCCGAAACTCACCCCCATGTGACGCGCCATTCAGGCGCGATCAAGAGACGCCTTGGGCTTGGAGCAGATCGCGTTCAGATGGAATCATCTGAACGGGTGAAGATGCTCGAAAAACAACGAACGAGAGCACGTTGCGTGCAGCCATGTTACCGCAACGCGACCTAGCGCGGTGATGGTCGTGGCGGGTGCGGCGCCGGCCCAGGCGCCGGGGCGCCTCCGGGCGGGATATAGGGCGGGTTCACGTAAACGCCCCCGATGGGTGGGGCATAGCCGGGCTGGGTCACGATATTCGGGTCCGGCGGGCAATTGGGCCGATTGATGCCGCAATCCCAGGCAAAGCGATCCGGCCGCCCGGTCATGCTACCGCCACGGATGAATTTGCAGGCGCATTGCTTGCCGGCCATGCAGGCCAATTGGCCTTCCCGTGCCTCCGTGCATTGCGGCGGGTCTTGCGCCCAGGCTGGCGCGGCAAGAAAGAAAAAACCGAGAAGGAGAAGCTGGCGCATGGCGCAGCCTCACAGGGAAAGATTAACGATTCACTAATGCGGCGCGGCAACCACAATCTTGGGCTTGCATCTGGCGCCCCGCACGCCCCTTTATGGCGCATGCGCTTGCTGGCCGCCCTTTTCGTTTTGTTCATTTTGCCCTGGACGCAGGCGCGCGGGTTGGAAAGCGCTGCCCAGGAATCGCCGCGCGCGCGCGTCACGTTGATCAGCGATCAGCAGGCGGTCGCACCGGGGACGGATTTCCATCTCGCGCTGCGTCTTCGGCTGGCACCATCCTGGCATAGCTATTGGCGCCATGCCGGTGACGCCGGCGCCCCGACTGAGGTCAGCCTGACGCTGCCGGAAGG
>JBDKIR010000249.1:0-3042 GCA_039797035.1 Pseudomonadota bacterium
ACCGGTTTCCCAATCAGCAACAGTCGCCTGAGAGGCGCCGATCAATTCGCCGAGCGCCGCCTGCGACATCGCCTTGGCACGGCGCGCCTTGCGCAACCGCCGCGACCATTCCGGTACTTCCGAATCGGGAATGCGTAGAACCATGGCTCTAGTCACCATCGACCGCCGATCAAGTCCAAGGGGTTCTTCCTATGAATTTAACCAATGTCACGGAAATTCCCTATGCTCCGCCAGGGCTTGTGACAGGCTGGGTCCATTATGATTGCACAATGTTGATAAGTCGCACCAATTTCACGAAATCAGCACGCGCAGATACGCGCAACAATAGCCCCGGGACCATGACCACAGCCGAGGCGCGAAAATGCGCAGCACCGCCCTGAGCAGCCAAGGCGTGCGCCAAACACAAGCCCACAACGCAAGCATCTGGGCCGCGAAGGCGTAAAAAACATGGAATTTAAGGAAAGTGGCGCGCCCGAAAGGATTCGAACCTCTGACCCCCAGATTCGTAGTCTGGTGCTCTATCCAGCTGAGCTACGGGCGCGCATCACGAGGCCTCGGATAGCGGAGCCGCGCGTCCTGCGCAACCCCGCCCCGGGCATCAATCACATCAAGCGGAGAGTTTTTCCAATTCGCGCACGACGGCTTCACCCATCACGGTAGTGCCAACCCGCGCCATGCCGGATTGCATGATATCGGCCGTGCGCAAACCGCCAGCCAGCACTTTTTCAACGGCGGTTTCCAGCAGCCGCGCATCTTCTTCCATGCCGAATGACCAGCGAAGCAGCATGGCGAAGGAAAGGATCTGCGCGCAGGGATTGGCAATGCCCTTGCCGGCGATATCCGGCGCCGAACCATGCACGGGTTCATAAAGCGCATGACGCCGACCAGAGGCATCCACAGCGCCAAGCGTAGCCGAGGGCAACATGCCGAGCGACCCGGTCAGCGCCGCGGCCAAATCGGACAGGACATCGCCAAACAGGTTGGACCCGAGGATGACATCAAATTGCTTCGGGCGAGAGCAAAGCTGCATGGCGCAATTATCGGCATACATATGCTCAAGCTCGACATCGGGGAATTCAGCCTTGCCGATTTCACCCACCACCGCGCGCCAGAGCCGGCCGGACTGCATCACATTGGCCTTTTCAACGCTGGTCACCTTGTTGCGACGCTTGCGCGCCAGATCAAAGGCAATCCGCGCCACGCGGGCGATTTCGTCTTCGGTATAGACTTCCGTATCAATGCCGGTGCGCTTGCCCTTGGCATCGGTATGAATGCCGCGCGGTTCACCGAAATAAATGCCGCCGGTCGATTCACGCACGATCATCACATCAAGCCCGCGCACCAGATCAGGCTTCAGGCTGGATGCTTCCACCAGCGGGTCAAGCACCACGGCAGGGCGCAGATTGGCGAAAAGGCCCAGATCCTTGCGCAGCCGCAGCACACCCAGTTCCGGGCGCTTGTCGAAGGGCATGGAATCCCATTTCGGCCCACCCACGGAACCGAACAGCACCGCATCCGCCGCCTTGGCACGTTCCACGGTTTCATCCGAACAAGGCGTGCCCTGGGCATCAATGGCAGCGCCCCCCACCAGGCCTTCTTCAATGTTGAAGGACACATGGCGGCGATGATCCATCCAATCCACCACACGGCGGACTTCACGCATCACCTCAGGGCCGATCCCGTCACCGGGCAGGATGAGAAGTTTTTTATTGGACGACATGGGCGTTTTCCTCATGGCCCCGGCCCAAGCCGGGGCGAAGCGCAATCAGGTATAAAGCCAGGGCTGAGCGGCGCGCTGACGCGCTTCAAAGCCATCAATCGCCGGCGCGTGCTGCATGGTCTGGCCGATATCATCCAAACCATTCAGCATCAGATGGCGACGCAGTGGATCGACCTGGAAGGGAATTTCTTCACCATTCGGGCGCACCACGACCTGACGTTCCAGATCCACGGTAATGCGCGCATTGCCGCCCATCTTCGCGTCATCCATCAGCTTTTCGCAGATTTCACGCGGCAGGCGCACCGGCAGCACGCCATTCTTGAAGCAGTTATTGTTGAAAATATCAGCAAAATCCGGCGCAATCACGCAACGAATGCCGAAATCAAGCAAGGCCCAGGGGGCATGTTCGCGCGATGATCCGCAGCCGAAATTCTCAAACGCAATGAGCACTTCGGCCTTGCGATAGGGTTCCTGATTCAGCACGAAATCCGGGTTTTCCGAGCCATCTTCCTTGTAGCGGAAATTGGCGAAAAGATTCTTCCCGAATCCAAGCCGGCTGATGGATTTCAAAAACCGCGCGGGGATGATCTGGTCCGTATCCACATTCGCCTTGGGCAAGGGCGCGGCGATACCGGTAAGCTTGGTGAAGGCTTGCATATTACAGTGCTCCCTTCGGCTGATAATCACGCACATCGGCCAAATGGCCGGCCAAGGCCGCGGCTGCCGCCATGGCGGGGCTCAACAGATGGGTCCGCCCACCAGGGCCCTGACGGCCTTCGAAATTGCGGTTGGATGTGCTGGCGCTGCGCTGACCCGGCGTGAGTTTATCGGGGTTCATGCCAAGGCACATGGAACAGCCCGCTTCGCGCCATTCAAAGCCGGCTTCACGCAGAATGCGATCCAGCCCTTCCGCTTCCGCCTGCTTCTTCACCAGGCCCGAACCCGGCACGACCAGCGCGCGGACATGATCCGCCACGCGGCGGCCTTTGGCGATGGCGGCGGCGGCGCGGATATCCTCAATCCGGCTATTGGTGCAGGAACCGATGAAGACAACATCGACCTTCAGATCGGTCAGGCGCTGGCCGGGGGTCAGCCCCATGTAATCCACCATGCGCTGCAATTGCGCGCGCTTCGCCTCATCCGCCTCATCACCCGGATTGGGCACCACGCCGGTAATGGGCAGCACGGCTTCCGGATTGGTGCCCCAGGTTACCTGCGGCGCGATGGTATGGGCATCAATGCGCACTTCCTTGTCGAAATGGGCGCCCATATCGGTCGGCAGGGTCTTCCACCATTCCAAAGCGCGCTTGAAGGCTTCGCCC
>JBDKIR010000250.1:0-2583 GCA_039797035.1 Pseudomonadota bacterium
GCTACGGCAAAACCCTGATCCAACATATGGATTCACTCGGGTTGATCGGCCCGCAATTCACCGCGGCACATGGCATTTGGCTGGATGATGATGATCTAAAGATCATGCGCGACCGGGGCGCTTCGCTGGCCCATAATGCGGGCAGCAATATGCGCTTGGGCAATGGCATGTTCCGCTTCCGTGAAGCGCGCGACATAGGCGTGAATGTCGGGCTTGGCACCGATGGCGCCAATTGTTCGGATAATCAGAACATGTATGAAAGCATGCGTTACGCTTCCATGCTTTCCAAGGTGCAAACCCCCGATCCCCGTCGCTGGGCTTCAGTGGAGGAAGTTTATGAAGCCGCGACGCTTGGCTCCGCACACGCCCTCGGCTTCAAGGATATCGGCGCCATCGCGCCCGGCATGAAGGCGGATATCGTCTTTTTGGATCGCAGCGCGGTGAATTGGATTCCGCATCATTGGACAGTCAATCAATTGGTCCATTCGGAAGATGGCACGGGGGTTCGCCATGTGATGATTGGCGGGCGTTTCGTGGTGGAAGATCGCCGTATTCTCACCATCGACCTTGCCCGACTGGCAGAGGAGGCAGAGGCCGCGCGTGAAAGGCTGGAAGCGCTCAATGCGCAATTCCGTGACCTTTACGAAAAACTGGAACCCGTGGTCGCTTCCTTCTGCCCGGCCTTCGCTGCCCAGCCCTATCACCTGCGCCGCTATCTTTGCGACGCCCCAGCCTGAGGAAAACGTCCATGGAATTCGTTGATCTGAGCCGTGAGATTTTTCACCGCACCCAAACCCATCCGAGCCACCCGCCCGTGGTCATGACCGTCTGGGGCGATCACAGCGAAAAGAAGGTTGCGGGCAATACAACCTTCACCAGCAAAGCGCTCTATCTTTCCATGTCGGATCATGCCGGAACGCATGTGGATGCGCCGGTGCATTTCGACCCGCGCCCGGATGCGCTTTCCATCGAACAAGTACCGCTCGAGAAATTCTATACCAGTGCCTTCTGCCTTGATCTTTCCCATGTGCCGCTGAAGCACGCCATTACGGTGAAGGAAATGGAAGCGGCGCTGGCGGCATCAGGCCAGGAAATCCGCAAGGGTGATACGGTGCTGATCTGGATGGCAACGAATGAAAGGCTGCTTGGCAAGCCGGGCTATTTGCATGACTTCCCCGGGCTTGCCTTGGAATCCGTCCATTGGCTGGCGGATCGCGGCATTGGCATGTTCGGGGTGGAAGCGATCAGCCCCGCGCCGGAAGGGGAATTGAACTTCCAAGCGCATATGGCCTGCGCGGAGCGGGGCATTACGCATATGGAATGCCTGGCCAATCTGGATAAATTGATCGGGCGCGGGCGCTTCACCTTCATCGGTTTCCCGCTGAAAATCCGGGGCGGCACGGCAAGCCCAATCCGTGCCGTTGCCATGTTCCCCTGAAGCCTGCCCGGCGATCAGCGCCCGCGGAAATTCGGCGGGCGCTTTTCCCGGAAGGCAGCCTTGCCTTCAGCGAAATCCTCTGAAGCGCGAATGGCGCTCATGCGCTGGCCATGGATCGCCATTTGTTCGGAAGGGCCGCGCGGCAGGATTTCTTCGGTCACCATGCGCTTAAGTTCTGACACCACCATGGGCGCCATGCCGGTGAGTTCCAAGGCCCAGGCCTTGGCAGTTTCAAGCGCCTTGCCATCCGCGACCACTTCATTCACCAAACCAATCGATGCCGCGCGCTGTGCATCAACGGTGCGGCAGAGCAGCATGATCTCCATCGCGATCTTATGCGGAATGCGGCTGACAAGGCCGGCGATCATGCCGCCCGTAAGGCCAAGCTTCGCTTCCGGGTAATAGAATTTGGCGCTTTGGCCGCATACCAGCAGGTCGCTCATCATGGCGAGCACAATGCCGCCGCCCACGCACCAGCCCTCTACCGCGCAAATCACGGGCTTCAACGGCCGGTAACCTACACTCGGGATGGTGCGCCATAGTTCAGGCGGATTGGCGACATCGGCGCCAAAGGTGAATGCCCGGGTGCCGGCCGCTGTGATGATGGCGCAGCGCAGATCATCCCGCGCTTCGAATTCACGCATGGCAGCTTGCACCGCCTCACCCATGGGCTTGCTGATGGCATTGCCCTTATCGGGGTTGTTCAGTGTGACGATGCGGATCGGACCTTCATCCGAGACCAATACGTGATCCATGCTAATTCACCTTCGCTCCTGTTCTTTGCACCACGCCACCAAAAACGGCGCGGTCTTCGCGTATCCGGGTAATGAAAGCCTCGCCGGTTTCAAAAGCGGGGCGTAAACCACCAATAGCCATGCCAGATGCAACCGAAGGCGCGCGCAGCGCCTCCTCCAGGCTTGAAGTAATGCGCGCCTGGATGTCCGTTGGGGTACCAGCCGGCACTGCAATGCCAAACCAGGACATGGCGCCCCGATCCGCCAGGCCCATTTCCATGAGCGTCGGCACATCCTTGAATTCGTCATGCCGACGATCACCAAAGCTGGCGAGCGCAATCAAGCGCCCATCGCGCACGCCTGGCAGCGCGGCAGGATCACAAATCATTTGAATGCGCCCCGCCAATAGAT
>JBDKIR010000251.1:0-2512 GCA_039797035.1 Pseudomonadota bacterium
CTGGTGGAAGCGCAGGAAAAGCGCGGCCAGCAGGGCCCGGTATTTGGCCTGCACGCGACACGCGCGGATATCGGCGAATTCCTGGGCCTCACGCTTGAAACCGTAAGCCGCGCCATTTCCGCCTTCCGGCGGCGGAATACCATCCGCCTACATGGCCAGGGTGGGATCGAGATTCTGGACCGCCCCGCCCTTGCGGCGCTGGCATCCGGCGATGGGGAAGCGGCGGCCTGAAACCACCCGGCGGCGGGGTTCTGTTTCCTGGCGGGTGATGGCAGACTGGCCACCCTTTTCGCGCCCGGGAGTAGGCCATGTCTGATTTGCCGCCACAGGTTGAAATCGCTGAGGAAGGCCCGCGTGAGGGCTTTCAGATCGAAAAAACCCCCATCCCGACACAGGACAAGATTGCGCTGATTGACGCGCTTTCCACGACCGGCCTCAAGCATATCCAGGTCGCCTCCTTTGTCTCGCCCAAGCTGGTGCCGGGTTGGGCGGATGCGGAAGCGGTGGTGGCCGGTTTCGCGCCAAGGCCTGGCATTCATTACACGGGCCTTTGGTTCAATGCGGCGGGGCTGGATCGGGCCCTGGCATTCAAGGATCGGCTGCATTTGTTCGGCTCCATCAGCCTGGCAGCGTCTGAAGCCTTTTCATTGAAGAACCTCAACCGCGATCGCGCCGGCCAGATTGAGGCCATGCGCAAACAAACCGCCGCGCATATCGCCGCCGGTGTGCCGGTGACGCGGATTGGGCTGCAAGCGGCATTTGGCTGCAATTACGCCGGCAATGTTACCCCCGCCCAGGTCATGGCGGCGGTGGCGGATGGCTTGGCGATTGCTGCCGAGGCCGGGGTTACCATCCGTGACCTGACGCTGGCCGATACCATGGGCTGGGCCAATCCGCGCCAGATTGAAAGCGTGGTGGGGGAAGTCCGCGCCCGCTGGCCGGAACTGCGCCTTGCCTTGCATTTGCATGATACGCGCGGCCTTGGCATCGCCAATGCCATGGCCGGGCTGCGCATGGGCGTGGCACGGTTTGACGCTGCGGTTGCCGGGCTGGGCGGATGCCCCTTTGCGGGCCAACCCGGCGCACCCGGCAATATCGCCACCGAAGAATTGGCGCTGCTTTGCGCCGAAATGGGCCTGGAAACCGGCATTGATCTGGAAGCGCTGGTGGAAGCCGGACGCCTGGCGGAAAGCATTTTGAACCGGCGCCTGCCCAGTGCGGTGCTCCGTGGTGGCACGCTGGCACGTTTCCGCGCCCAAGCCGCCTGAGCCATGACCGAAGATGCAAGGCGTTACGCGCCTTCTGTGGCGCGCAACAAGGATGCCATTGCCGCCGTGCTGGCGCGGCATTTGCCCGTCTCAGGCCTGGTGCTGGAAATCGCCAGCGGTTCCGGCGAACACGCCATGCATTTCGCCAGCGCCTTCCCTGGATTGACCTTCCAGCCAAGTGACCCGAGCGAGGAGGCACGCGACAGCATCCAGGCTTGGCGCGCGGCGACACCCCTGCCGAATGTGCTGCCGCCGCTTGATCTTGATGTCACGGCGCAGCATTGGCCCATCGCCCATGCCGATGTGCTGACCTGCATCAACATGATCCATATCGCGCCCTGGGCCGCGACTTTGGGCCTGATGCAAGGCGCGGCGCGGCTTTTGCCGAAGGGCGGGATCCTGTTCCTCTATGGCCCCTATCGACGCCACGGCCAGCATACGGCGCCGAGCAATGCCGAATTTGATGCCAGCCTGCGTGAACGCGACCCAAGCTGGGGCGTGCGTGACCTGGAAGCGGTGGCCGCCGCCGCCACGGCAACGGGTTTTGCGGCACCGCTGATTGAAGCGATGCCGGCCAATAATTTCGCGCTGATATTCCAGCGCCTGGGTTGATCGCCTTAATGCGATAGCAATACCGGGATGGTCATTTGCCGCAACAGCGTGCGGGTGACGCCACCCAGGATGAATTCCCGTAAGCGCGAATGCCCATAAGCGCCAATCACCAATAGATCCGCGCCAATATCACTCGCCTGATTGAGCAGCAGCGCGGAATCTTCGACATCATCAGCGACAGCCTTGGTGACCTGCACTTTCAAGCCATGCCGCGCCAGATGGCGTGCAATATCGGCGCCGGGTTCTTCGCCATGCCCACCCAAGCCCCGCTTGGGGTTTGCCAGGAAAACAGTGGCGCTTTCAGCGGCCGCAAGTAACGGCAGCGCATCATGCACGGCGCGGCTGGCTTCGCGGCTGGCATTCCAGCCCACCAACACACGGCGACCAATATCTCGGAACTGACCAGCGAAGGGAATGGCCAGGACCGGACGCCCTGCTTCGAACAAGGCCGCTTCCATGATGCCGACATTATCGCCCGCCGGATCTTCCTGACCCAGCACAATCAGATCCGCATAGCGCCCATGCAGCGCCACCACTTCCGCCGCACTTCCTTCCACCTCGCGCCATTCGCCCATGACACCTTCACGGCGGATCGCTTCCTGAAATGTTGCCTGCAATTGTGCACCTGTGGC
>JBDKIR010000252.1:0-3763 GCA_039797035.1 Pseudomonadota bacterium
TTGCGGCGTTTTGTGGCGGATAATCCAGCGCAACGCAGCGCGCGCTGGCAGGCGCGGCTAGAAGCCGTACTAGCGGCGGCAGGCAATCCGGCAAGCCTTCGCTTGGTGCCCGATGGCGCCAAGCCTGGCCTGCCCATGCTGGAATGGCGCCTGCCTGATGCTGCCGCTGCCCATGCGGCGGATGCCAGGCTCCGCGCCCATCGCCCGGCCATTCATCTTGATGCCGGGCGCATCGGCCAGGGCCTGCTTGCCATCAACCCGATTGCCTTTGACGATAGCGACGCGGCCATACTCGGCGCCGCAATCAAGGAGTGCTTGGCGTGAGTGATCTTTTTCTGGTCGGCAATGGCGCCGGTTTTTCCGGTGACCGCGTGGATGCGCCCATTCCTGTGATGCGCAGCCTGATCAAGCGCGGCCTGCCGGCGGCGATGTTCTTTGAATGCCTGGGTGAACGCACCGTGGCGCTTGCGCAGCTTGAACGCCGCCGAGATCCCGAAGCGGGTTATGAACCCATGCTGGAACGGCTGTTGGAACCAATCCTGGCCGATGCAGCGCGTGCGGGTATCCCGATCCTCGGCAATTTCGGCGCGGCCAATCCGCTGGCGGCCGCGCGTGCCATTGCGCGGTTGGCGAAACGCCTTGGCCTGCCGGAACTCCGCATTGGTCTTGTCACTGGTGATGATGTTTCGGCCAGCATCAATCTGGACAGCATGGCGGTGCATGAAGCCGATACCGGGCTTGATATGTCTTCCTGGAAACTGGTTTCCGCCAATGCCTATATCGGTGCCGCGCCCTTGGCAGAAGCGCTTGCCGCAGGCGCGCAAATCGTCGTGGCAGGGCGTACTTCGGACCCGGCGCTGGCCATCGCACCGCTGATGCATCATTTCGGCTGGGCCGAGGATGATTGGCAGGCACTCGCGGTCGGCGCCGCAACGGGGCATTTGCTGGAATGCGGCAGCCAGGTGACGGGCGGTGTGTTCTGGGATCCGGGCTTCAAGGATATTCCAGACCCCGCCAATATCGGCTTTCCCATCGCCGAAATCGGGCGCGATTTGTCGCTGCTGATCACGAAGCCTGAGGATACGGGCGGCATTGTTGATCTGCGCACCGTCAAGGAACAGCTTTTGTATGAGGTGCATGATCCAGCGCGCTACATCACGCCCGATGTGACATTGGATATCACTGCCGCGCATCTGGCCATGGCGGGCAAGGATCGCGTGGCGGTGCATGGCCTGCGCGGCGCGCCACGCCCTGATTTGCTGAAAGTCACTGCCTGTTATGAAGGTTCCTGGCTTGGTGAGGGTGAAATCAGTGTCGCCGGTCCCAATGCACTCGCCCGCGCCAAGGCGACCGCAGATGTGCTACTGGAACGCGTCAAGCGCCGCGGCCTTGCCCGCCGTGCGCGGGCTGATCTGATTGGTGTCGCTTCCGTGCATGATTCGGATGATGGCGCGCTCTGGCGCGGTTATGACGGGCCGGCACCGCAAGACATTCGCATTCGGCTCGCGGTTGAGGCCACCACGCGTGATGATGCGGATCAGGCATCCCGCGAAGCCCTCGCCTTGCTTTGTTGCGGCACGGCGGGGACCTCTGGCGCACGCTGGCGCGTCACGCCACGTATCCTGACACGGAGCTTTCTGGTCCCGCGCGACCAGGTGCCCACCGAAACACGCGTGCTGCCAGCGCGGGAGTGGAATTGATGAGCAACACCACCATTACCCTGCATGAAATTGCCCATAGCCGGGCGGGCGATAAGGGCAATCGCGTCAATCTTTCTCTCATGCCCTATGATCCAGCGCATTATGATCTGCTCGCTGAACAGGTCACGGCGGAAAAGGTGCTGGCGCTATTTCGCCATCGCGGCGCCACCGGTTGCACGCGCTATGATCTGCCGCAGCTGCACGCCTTCAATTTCGTGATCGATGATGTGCTGGAAGGTGGCGTCAATGGCAGCCTCAATCTTGATGGCCATGGCAAGAGCCATTCCTTCCGGCTGCTCGCCATGACCATCGAAGTGCCAAACGAAAAACTCAACCGCCCTTGACGCCTTCCGTATTCACATAAAGCGCATACAAGGACTGGGCGGCGGCCATGAATAGCCGGTTGCGATAGCGCCCACCGAAGCAGAGATTGGCGCAGCGTTCCGGCAGATGAATATGGCCGATCGGTGCGCCGGCATTGTTATAGACGCGCACACCGTCAAATTCGGCGGTCATGCCCCAGCCGCACCAGAGATTGCCATCCACATCTACGCGGAAGCCATCCGGCGTTTCGCCCGGCTGGCAGGCCACAAATACGCGGCGCTTGCTGAGCGTTTTGCCATCGGCACCGACATCAAAAGCCAAGATATTGCGCGGATCGGCGCGGCTTTCGATGACGTAAAGGATCTTCTCATCCGGGCTGAAGGCCAAGCCATTCGGATGGTTCACCTCATCGGTGACAAGCGTGATTTCGCCGCTTTGGCCATCAATGCGATAGACATTGGTATGCGGCAATTCGGGGGTGCCGCGTTCGCCTTCATAATTCGCCATCAGGCCAAAGGGCGGGTCGGTGAACCAGATGGACCCGTCGGATTTCACCA
Source organism: Pseudomonadota bacterium (assembly GCA_039797035.1). Classification (GTDB taxonomy): domain Bacteria; phylum Pseudomonadota; class Alphaproteobacteria; order Acetobacterales; family Acetobacteraceae; genus Neoroseomonas. Next base: position 2,582 of record JBDKIR010000252.1, read on the forward strand.
CAACATCATTCGGGCTGTTCAGCCGCTTGCCCTTGTAGCTATCGGCCAGCACCGTAATCGCGCCATCATATTCAAAGCGCACCACGCGGCGGCCGAAATGCTCACACGCAATCACGCGGCCCTGGCGGTCCCGCGTATGGCCATTGGCGTTGTTGGAGGGCTTGCGCCAAGCGCTGACCGCGCCGGTTTCCTCATCCCATTTCAGGACGCGGTTATTCGGAATATCGGACCATAACAGGCAGCGCGCATCACCAAGCCAGACCGGCCCCTCACCCCAGCGCGTCCCGTGATACAGGCGTTCAACGGCGGAAAGCGGCAGGTGGTATTTCTTGAAGGATGCATCCAGCGCCACAATGGATGGGTCCGGGTAGCGCAGGCTTTGCTGCCAACGGGGGTCTTGGTTCATGGCGTTTCTCCCTGGGCCATTTGCGCCAGCATGCGCCAAACGCCAGCAAAGGCCAATCAGGCGCGCAGCAGCACGCGCCGGCGTAGCCGCACCGCCCCGGCCGGCATGGCAGCGAAGATATCCTTCTCGGCTTCAATCAGACAAAGCCCGGCCCAGCGCGCGGGGCAAAGGGCGCGACCCGCTTTTTCCCAGGCGGTGCCGGCACGCATCAGCGGCGTGAAGGGCGGCACGTAAAGCGCGGCGTCGCGCCGTTCCACGCGAAACATCTGCGCCTGCAATAGCCTTGTGATCTGAGAAGGCGAATATGGTCGGCCATGGCCAAAGGGCGTGTGGTCAAACTGCGCCCAAATGCCGCGCCGATTGGGGGCCACCACCAGCAAACGCCCATCATCGCGCAGCAGGCGCCAACATTCGCGCAGCAAGCGCCCGGCATTCTCCGCCGCTTCCAACCCATGCACCAGCAGGATGCGATCAAAGCTCAAATCCGGAAATGGCAGCGCATCTTCTTCGGCCAGCACGGCGGATGAGACCCCAGCATGGGCAAAGCGCGAAGGGCCAAGCTGCGCGGGGGCCAGCGCGATGCAGCGCGCCGCTTCTTCGCGCCACAGCGGCAAATAGGGCTCGGCATGGCCAATCCCCAGCACATCAAGCCCGGCAAGGCGCGGCCATAGCGCGGAAAGCCGCCGGCGCAGCAGGCGCGCGGTCAGCCCGCCCGCCGGGGCGGCGTAGAACTCGGCCAGGCCATGGATTTCCTCGCGCATACGGGTAGATATAGG
>JBDKIR010000253.1:0-3028 GCA_039797035.1 Pseudomonadota bacterium
ACTCACGCAACCGGCGTTCGCAATTGGCATCGGATGCGCCGCCACAGGCGCCACGCGCCGTTTCAATCCGCTTGGCGTAATCAGCCTGGGTTTCTGACCGCCGCGCATCCATGAAGGCATCGCGTTCGGTGGCATTGGCAAAGCTACGCGGCCAAAGCACCAGCTTCACCGCATCCGGATAGGTCATGGCAGCGCCCGAGGCGAAATCCGCCGCGACACCAATAACGCCCCCCACCAGCACATTGCCGATGGTCATGGCTTGAAAATCGGCAATGATGGTCCTTTGCGCAGCCTCAAAACCCGGCTTTTCACAATTCACCTGAAGATCACGGCGAGATTTGCTGATGCGGGCGGCACCCGGCGTTGGATTGACCGCACCAACATTGCTGCCATCGCGCTGCAGGATGCAGGTGGCGCCACTCGGTTCGGTTTCCACCAGCAATTGATGGTCGGTCCCGCTGGTAATCGTTGCGCAGGCCGAAAGCAGCACCAGCATGAAACCCAAACCACAAACCGACCGAGATCACGCATCCTTGGCGTTCCTTCCGCGAACATTCCTTGGCGAGAGCCTAATCGATTTTTGCCATAACACAATCATTGTTTTTTGCTAATCTGATAAACGTTCCTGCCCAGGGATTGGCTTCGACCTGACTGCGCCATTGTCCTCTGGCGGGTCGGCTGCCAGACTTCATCGGATAACGTCATCAGAAAATATGCCATGACCACATCACATGGCGCTGGGGGAAACATGACCTTGATGCGCAGAAGAAGCCTTATTGCCGCGCCTTTTATTTTTACCGCTGCGCAGCGGGCAGCCGCACAATCTGGTGCCGCCTGGCCGGCCGGGCGGCCGATCCGGATCGTGGTTGGCTTTCCGCCTGGTGGCTCGGGCGATTTTCTGGCGCGCACCCTTGGTGAACCTTTGGGCCGCGAATTGGGCGGTGTGACCATCATTGTCGATAACCGCCCCGGCGCGGGGTCCAATATCGCCGCTGAGCATGTCGCGCGCAGCGAAGCGGATGGTTACACCATTCTGCTCGGCGGCAATTTCACCCATGCGGTGAACCCCGCCATGTATCGCCGCCTGCCCTTCGACCCGATCAATGATTTCACGCCCATCACACGCGTCAGCGATCTGCCACTGATCCTGGCCGTGCGCGCCGATGCGGGCATCAACAACCTGACGGATCTTGTGGCCCGCATGCGGGCGCAGCCGGGGCGGTGGAATTACGCCACACCAGGCATTGGCACGCCGAGCCATTTGGTTGGCGCCAAACTCGCCAAGGTAACCGGCCAGGACATCACCCATGTGCCCTTCCGCGGCGGCGCGCCTTCCTTGCAGGCAGTGCTGGCCGGCGATGTGCAAATCCTGGTCGGCACGCCCCCTGTCGCCCTGCCGCAGATTCGCGCCGGCACGCTCAAGGCGATTTCACTCAGCACGCGGGCTGCCTCACCGGTTATTCCAGACGTACCAGGCAGTGAGGCCGCAGGGCTGCCAAGCCTTGATATCTCCGGCTGGTGGGGCATTTGGACGGCGGCCAAACTGCCGGATCCAATCCGGGATCGGCTTTTCACCGCCTTCCGCGCGGTGCTGGCACAGCCTGCGGTGCAGGCGCGTATCGCCCAGGAAGGTCTGCAAGCCCTGCCAAGCGAAAGCCCCGCCGAATTCGGGCGCTTCGTACGCGCGGAAATGCCGATCTGGGCAGAAATCGTGAAGGATGCGAACGCTACCGCCGATTAGTGCATCTCCGCTGCACTTTCGGGCACCGGAGACGCATTTGAATTTGCGTGGTCGCCTTATCCGCATCGCCAAGTGAATTCACTTGGCTTGAAGAAACTTCAAACTGGTCCTGGGCAAGCTGACTTACAGCTTGCCCTGTTCCTTCAGCACTTCTTCAGCGACCCTCAGCGCATCAATGGCGGCGGGAAAGCCGCAATAGGCCACGGAATGCGTGAAGATTTCCGAAATCTCCTCGGCCGTGCAGCCATTATTCAGCGCCGCCACCAGATGAATGCGCAATTCATGCGGGCGATTGAGCGCGCAAATCATGGCAAGCGTAATCAGGCTGCGTTCGCGCCGATCCAGCCCCGGCCTTTGCCATAGGGTGGCATAGGCGAATTCTTCCGACAGGCGCCGCACCGCCGCATTGAAGGGATTGGTCCCGGCGTCGCGCTTATTCATATAGGCAGCGCCCAAAACTTCCTGCATCACGCTGCGGCCTTCGGCACGCAGCGTGTCATGGGCTTCCTGGTTATTCATCACTCTATCCTTTCAGATCTCGGCCAATTGGGCGGCAGGGCAGCCTCACGCGGAAGGCGGTGCCAGGGAAAACAGCGTGGTGTCCTGCAAATCCGCCCCGAACCAGGATTTGATGCCGGCGCTATGCGTTGAAAGTGCGCGCGGCACGCCATTTTCCACCACCATCGGCACATCATGCCCGGGGATCAGCAGGCAGCCCGGATTGGTGCGGCAGATTTCCCATACCATTTCAATCGTGGCGCGGCTCACCGCCGGGTCATAGGTCATATCCGTGGTGCGTGTGGTCAGTTCCACGCGGTTCTTGACGCAATCCTGCAACAGCACCACGGCTTGCGGTGCGCCTTGCACCAGAAACAGCAAATGCCCCGGCGTATGGCCCGGTGACAGATGCGCGGTGATGCCCGGCAAGACTTCCTGCCCATCATCCATCAATTGCATCGTCGGCCAACGGCTGAGTGCTTCCACCGCATGTTCCGGCACGGCGGTTTCCCCCCAGCCAACGCCAAGCGCCCAGGCCAATTCCTTGCGCCCCACATGAATGCGAGCATCGCGGAACATCGGCCAATTCACCACGTGGTCATGGTGCAAATGGCTCACCAGCAAATCCGTCACATCGGCAAGCTTCACGCCACGCTTCGCCAAGGCTTCCACCAAGGGCTTGCGCATGCCGTAGCCACCGCCATCCAACACCACAACCCGCCCATGGCCACGCAGCAGCACCACCGTGCTCCAGCCCAGGCCCCCATGCTGTGTCGATTTGCCGGGATA
>JBDKIR010000254.1:0-3918 GCA_039797035.1 Pseudomonadota bacterium
AAGGCGGTGCTGGCGGAAACCACGCAAGCCGAGGGCGAAATCATCCTGTTCATCGATGAAATGCACACGCTGGTCGGCGCAGGCAAGGCGGACGGCGCGATGGATGCATCGAACCTGCTGAAGCCTGCCTTGGCGCGCGGTGAATTGCATTGCATCGGTGCTACCACGCTGGATGAATACCGGAAGCACGTGGAGAAAGATGCGGCGCTGGCGCGGCGCTTCCAGCCCGTATTTGTCGGTGAGCCGAGCGTGGAGGATACCATTTCCATCCTGCGCGGCATCAAGGAAAAATACGAACTCCATCACGGTGTGCGCATTGCCGATGGCGCGCTGGTGGCCGCTGCCACCCTTTCCAACCGCTACATCACTGATCGCTTCCTGCCCGACAAGGCGATTGACCTAGTGGATGAGGCTTCATCGCGCCTTCGCATGCAGGTGGACAGCAAGCCTGAGGAGTTGGACGCGATTGACCGCGACCTCATGCGCCTCAAGATCGAACGCGAAGCGCTGAAGAAGGAAGATGACGCGGCGTCGCGTGATCGCCTGCTGAAGCTTGAAAAGGAATTGGCGGAGCTTGAGGAAAGCTCAGCCGCCATGACCACGCGCTGGGAAGCGGAAAAGGGCAAGGTGGTTGAAAGCCAGAAGCTCAAGGAAGAATTGGACAAGGCGCGGACCGAAGTTGAATTGGCCCAGCGCCGCGGCGATCTGACCAAGGCTTCTGAATTGCTCTATGGTGTCATTCCAGGCATTGAGAAAAAGCTCGCCGATGCCGGCAATGGCGATGCCAAGCTGGTCAATGAAGCCGTGACGGAAGAAGGCATTGCGGCGGTGGTGAGCCGCTGGACCGGGATTCCGGTTGAGAAAATGCTGGAAGGCGAACGCGCCAAGCTGCTGCGCATGGAAGACCAGTTGCGCAAGCGCGTGGTGGGTCAGGAAGAAGCGCTTGAAGCGGTTTCCAAGGCCGTGCGCCGTGCGCGTGCCGGCTTGCAGGACCCCAATCGCCCGATCGGCAGCTTCCTATTCCTCGGCCCGACCGGTGTCGGCAAAACGGAATTGGTGAAGTCGCTTGCTTCCTTCCTGTTCGATGATGAACGCGCCATGACGCGCATCGATATGTCGGAATATATGGAAAAGCACGCGGTATCGCGGCTGATCGGCGCGCCCCCTGGCTATGTGGGTTATGAGGAAGGCGGCGCACTGACGGAAGCCGTGCGCCGGCGGCCCTACCAAGTGATTTTGTTTGATGAGGTCGAAAAAGCCCATGATGATGTCTTCAATGTGCTGTTGCAGGTGCTGGATGATGGGCGGCTGACGGATGGCCAGGGGCGGACGGTTGATTTCCGCAACACCATCATTGTGCTGACCAGCAATCTCGGTGCCCATGCCATCGCGGAATTGCCGGAAAGTGCCGATATCGAAGCGGCGCGGCCTTCCGTGATGCGTTCGGTGCGTGAACGCTTCCGGCCGGAATTCCTCAACCGGTTGGATGAGATCGTGCTGTTCCGGCGCCTCGCACGCGGGGATATGTCGGCGATTGTGGATATTCAGCTGCGCGGCCTGAGGCGGCTTTTGGAAGACCGCAAAATCACCCTCACGCTGGATGACGCGGCGCGGGAATGGCTCGCGGAAGCGGGGTATGATCCGGTTTATGGCGCGCGTCCCTTGAAGCGCGTCATTCAGCGGAACCTGCAGGACAAGCTGGCGGGGCTGCTGCTGGAAGGCAGCGTGAAGGATGGCGAAAGCCTGACCGTTACGGCCAGCCCCGATGGGCTGGAAGTGCGCCACGCCGCGCCGGAGGCAACCCAGGCCGAGGCCGCCTGACAAGGCTTGATCAGGCGCCGCATTCGCGCAAGCTTTCAGCCATCCAGGCAGGAGGCATACGAATGCGGCGCAGGATTTTTCTTGGCACAAGTGCGGCGATGCTGGCGGGGGCCGCCCAGGCCCAGCATCACGGGCATCACGGCGCCAATATCCCGGCGGATCAGATGTCCGCGCTGCGTGGGCCCAATCCGCAGGCGCTGACACCTGAGCAATTGGCGCAGCGCGTGGTGACCAGCCCCGCGCCGGCTGGCGTTCCGGGGCGTTGGGTATCCCGCGCGCCGCTACCCTTGCCGCGCAGTGAAATGGCCTGGGGCACCGCCTGGGCGGGCAAGCTGCATGTCATTGGCGGCTATGCCCAAGGCCAGGTGGATAAGCCCTATCACCATGTCTATGACCCGGCAGCGGATCGCTGGCAGGAAGCCGCACCTTTGCCGCGTGGCGCCAATCATGTTGGCGTGGTGGCCGATGCCGGGCGGATTTACGCGCTGGGTGGTTTCACGGAACAGAACCGCGCTTCCGATAATCGGGCCTTTGTCTATGACATTGCGGCAGATCGCTGGTCTGCCATTGCGCCCATGCCGCGCCCGCGTGGCGCGGGTGCTGTCGCAGCGGTGGGTGGCAAGATTTATCACATTGGTGGCGCCACTGATCCCTCACCCGAACGCGCCAGCATTTCCTGGAATGAGGTTTATGATCCCCAGGCCGATAAATGGACGCTACTGCGCCCGCTGCCGGCGGGGCGTGACCATGCGGGCGTGGTGGTATGGGAAGGGCGGATTCACATTGCCGGTGGGCGCTTCAACACCTTTGAGAACAATACTGGCCTGCATCACGTCTATGATCCGGCGAGCGATACCTGGCGGCTACGCGCGCCCATCCCAACCCCGCGTTCGGGCCATGGAATGGTGGTGTATCGCGGGCGCTTCTGGTGCATGGGTGGCGAGGAACGGCTTTATGACGCGCAGAACCGCCCGATTGATCGCGTGATTGGCACGGTGGAATCCTATGATCCTACCAGTGATGGCTGGCAGCACCACGCGCCGATGCCGACACCGCGTCATGGTTTGGGCGCGGCACTGATTGGCGATACGATTTATGTCGCGGGTGGCGGGCCGATTGTCGGCGGCGGCATCCAGACTGCAGTGCATGAGGCTTTCACACCGGGCTGAAAGGCCCGGTTTCAGAACCCCGCGAATTTCAGGACAAGGCCCGCAATCGCGGTAAAGCCAAGGCTGCGCGTCAGGCCTTGCTTCATCGGGAAGAGCAGCACAGCAGCAAAGACCGCGAGTGCGAGTGCCGCGGGGTCAAGGCTGGTCAGCACCGGCAGATCAAGCCGGATCGGCCCGAAGCTGCTGACCTGCACATCGCGGAAAATCACGCGCAACCCAAACCAGAGCGCGAGGTTGGCAATCACGCCAACCACCGCCGCCGTCACCGCGCCCAAGGCGCCCTTCAAGCGTGGCACGGCGTGCAGCTTTTCCACGAAGGGCGCGCCCAGGAAAATCCAAGCGAAGCAGGGCGCGAATGTGACCCAAAGCGTCAGCGCACTGCCCGCAACCCCACCCAAGACACCATCCGCGCGATAACCCGCGAGGAAGCCGACAAATTGCAGCACCAGGATCAGCGGCCCTGGCGTGGTCTCTGCCAAGCCCAACCCCGCCAGCATTTCGGGCGCGGAGAGCCATTGATAATGTTCCACCGCTTCCTGCGCGGCATAGGCGAGCACGGCATAGGCGCCACCAAAAGTCACCACTGCAAGCTTGGAGAAAAACCAAGCAATATCGCCATAAATGCCGGAGCCCAGCAGCAGCACCACCGGCCAGAGCCAAAGTGCCAGCGCCATAAGCCCGGCGCGCCGCGCGGCACCGGCCATGCGCGCCGGGCGGTCCGGGTCAGCCGCGATAGCGGCATCCAAAAGCGCTGGTGGGCCATCCTTCGCGGCACCATGGCCCGCGCCGCCGAAAGCCTGGGGCAGCGCAAAACCAATCGCGAGCGCGCCCAGCACCACCAGCGGAAAGGGCACATTGAACAGCGCGAGTGCGGCAAAGGCCGCGATGGCAAGGGCCACTGGCACCGGCCCTTTCAGCGCGCGTTTCG
>JBDKIR010000255.1:0-7005 GCA_039797035.1 Pseudomonadota bacterium
GCGATCCGCCCGCGCCCACGCTGGGTGCGGCCATTGGATCCTTCGGCCAAAAGCCGCGCGCCGGTGGCCTGGGCAATACGATAAGCATAAACTTGCGCGCCTTCGCGCAGGCTCGGCCCGCCCAGCAGGATCAGCACATTCTTCTTCTCGCGCAGGATGCGCGCGGCATTGCGGATGGCATGCGGGTCCGCTTCCTGCACGGCGGGCACGTGCAAGGCCGGCGCCACCACGCCGCCATCATTCCAGGCGGTATCGGCGGGCAGGATCAGGGTTGCGATCTGCCCTGGTGAGGTCCGCGCGGCCTGCACGGCGACGGCAGCGTCCGAGCCCACCTGGGTTGAATCGGTTGAAGTCCTGACCCAGGCCGAAACACCGCGGGCGAAGCCTTCCGTATCGGCGGTCAGCGGCGCGTCATAGGGGCGGTGATAGGTGGCGTGATCGCCGGTGATATTCACAATGCCGGACCGGGCGCGGCGCGCATTATGCAGATTGGCCAAACCATTCGCGAGGCCCGGGCCGCAATGCAGCAGTGTGCAGGCGGGCTTTTCAGCCATGCGCCAATAGCCATCCGCCATGCCGGTCACGACATTTTCCTGCAAGCCAAGCACGCAGCGCATACCGGGGATTCGGTCCAGCGCGGCCACAAAATGCATTTCACTGGTACCCGGATTGGAAAAACACACATCGACACCGCTGCCGATCAGTGTGTGCACCAGGCTTTCCGCACCATTCATTACCTAATTCTCCAATTGAACGTTTGTGGGTGCAGCCTGCGCGCAGGCGCGGCTTCGGGCAAGGCCCCTGAATTGCCATATTGTAATTTCTGAGTAACATCTTCATAGCTTGAAGAGTGCCGCCGTCAGAGTGGCTAGAGGGGGAGTAGGGCTTCATGCCTCGTTTGGCCGTTGCCTTTTTTGCATCTGGCTTCGCGGCGCTGCTTTGCCAGATTGTCTGGCAGCGCATGCTGGGCATTTTCGCAGGATCAGACACGATTTCGGCCGCGCTGGTCGTCGGGGCCTTCCTCGCTGGGCTTGGCATCGGTTCCATTCTGGGCGCCAAACTTGCTGATCGGATCAGCCCCGCCCAGGCCTTGCTGGGCTTCGCGGTGGCGGAAACCGGGGTTGGGGTTTTCGCCTTGCTCTCCAAGGCCTTCCTTTATGATTGGCTGGCGACTGATCTGGCCGGGGTAGTGGATGACCCGGCCATGATCTTCGCCCTTTGCTTCGCAGGCCTGGTGCTGCCAACCACGCTGATGGGTGCTTCGCTGCCCTTGCTGGCCCGCGCCGTCTCCACCGCGCTTGAAACCGTGGCGGAACGCGTTGGCACGCTTTACGGGCTGAATACGCTCGGGGCCGGGCTTGGCGCATTGCTGGGCGGCTGGGTCCTGGTTGGCAATCTTGGCTTTGTCGGCGCGCTCTGGCTGGCGGCGGGGCTTGAGATTTTTGCCGCGCTGCTGGCGCTCAGCCTATTGCCGCAGCTTCGCCACCTGCCTTCACCGCCACGCAGCACGGCGGCGGAAAACGCTGAAACCCCTTTCGGCAGCCTGCCGCTGTGGTGCTTGCTGGTTTTTCTGTCTGGCTATGTGATTGTCGCGCTGGAAATCCTGTGGGTCCGGATCATGGGGCAGGTTGGGCAATACCATGCCTATCTTTTCCCGACCGTATTGGGGATTTTCCTGTTGGCTGACGGGCTTGGCATGGCGGTCGCCGCACGGATGGTGCGGCGGTTGAAGGACCCGCGGCCTGCCTTTTTCATTACCCAGGGCGCGGGCTTTGTTTTGGCCACCCTTCTGCTCGCGCTGCTTTGGCTCGCCCTGCCCTATTGGCCCATCGCCGATGTCATGGCGGTGGACCAGATGCGCCTGCATGGCAGCGGCCTTGCGATGATGATTGCCCTGGCGCTGCTGGTGGTTGGTCCGCCATCCTTCCTGATTGGGATGACCTTTGCCTTCGTGCAGCGCGCCGTGCAGCAGGATTTGGCGAGTGTCGGCACACGTGTTGGCTGGGTGCAATTGGCCAATATCGCGGGCAATGCCGCCGGGTCCATCCTGACCGGCTTGGTCACGCTGCATTATCTGGGCACGGCTGGCACGCTCAAGCTTCTGGCGGCGCTGTCGCTTTTGTTGTTGTTGGGCTGGTTGTGGCATGGCGGTTGGCAAAGGCGTGCGGAGCTTGGCTTGGCCATCGCCACTGCCCTTACGCTGGTGATCATGCCGGGGAATGCGGGGCTTTGGTCGCGCATGCATGCCGAACAGCCTGGCCATATGGTCGCCTGGGCCGAGGATCGTTCCGGCATTGCGTTTTTCCGTGATAGCCACGGTGCGGATGGTGTGGCGGAAGGTCCTTTCTTCATTCAAGGTTTCAGCCAGGGGCGCATCCCCTTTCTGCCCATCCATCAATTCCTGGGCGCGGTCGGCCCCTTGATGCACCCCAATCCCAAGCAGGTCCTGGTCATTGGTGTTGGCAGTGGCGGCACGCCCTGGGCCGCAGGGATCAATCCGGCAAGCCAGGTACGCGCCATTGAATTGGTGGGCCCCGTGCTGACTGCGCTTGAAGAAATCGGGCGCCATTACCCTGAAGGCCCGATCGCGCGCATGCTGCGCGACCCGCGCTGGCACATGGAATATGGCGATGGCCGGCGCACCCTCGCCAAGGAAGAAACGCTTTATGATATCATTGAAGCGGATGCGATCCTGCCGGAATCATCGCATTCCGGCTTGCTGTACAGCGCCGAATTTCTTGAAACCGTGCGCCGACGCCTCGCCCCCGGTGGGCTTTATATCCAGTGGGTGCCAACAGCGCGCGCCACGCAAACCTTCAATGCAGTCTTTCCGCATGCGCTCCTGCTGATGCCGGCAGGGGTGATGATTGGATCGAATGATCCCATCCCCTTCAATGCCGAAGCTTTGGCAGCACGCTTTGCCGCGCCGGAAACCAGCGCGCATCTCCGCCAGGGTAATGCCGGTTTTGATGGCTGGGCGGGCATGTTCAGCGAAGCGCCATTGCGTTGGATGCCCGGCCAAAGGCGCGATGAGGCAGCGCTGACCGATGTCTTTCCGCGCGACGAATTCTATTTGAACAACCCAACAACCACGGCGAATGAATATGTGCGAGGCTTACGACAAGCGGTAATGCGTCGCGCGGGTTTGGAATAAGGCAAGAGCCCCTGACACCAGCGAGACATCATGGTGCCCAGGGGGCAAGCCAGACAATCTCAGGCTGCCCAAATCAAACGCGGTTGGCCATTCAGTGGCAGCAGAATCTCAACCTGCAGACCTTCTGCCACATAAAGCCTTTGAATCCTGCCCCCCAGCGCACGTTCCACCTGCCCCTTGATCAAGGCACTGCCGAAACCAAGGCGCTTGGGGTCATCGGTCACAGGCCCGCCGGTTTCCAGCCAGCGCAGCTTGACGCTTGGCGTGCCGTCATCCTCCTCAATTGTCCAGGCCACAGCCACCTCGCCCTCCGCCCCGGAAAGCGCGCCGTATTTCACGGCATTGGTGGCCAATTCATGCAGCACCAGCCCCAGCGCCACCGCCCCTGCCGGTGAAAGTATCAGCGCGGGCCCTTCCACCTTGGCGCGTTTGGCGCCTGAAAGATGCGGATCGAGCTGCTGTTTCACCAAATCATGCAATAGCACGTCGCCCCATTCTTCTTTGGCAATAATCTGGTACGAACGCGAAAGCGCCATCATGCGCCCGATCAGCAGCTTGCCGAAATCAGCCGGGGGGGCATCTTCGCGCAGGGTCTGATGCGTCAGGCCGATCACCACTTGTAGCATATTGCGCACACGGTGATTCAGTTCATTCACCAGTATTTTCTGATGTTCGCGGGCTTCGACCGCTTCCACCAGTCGCGTCACATCCAATAGTGTCAGCAATGCGCCATCCGCCTTGCCGTCCGCATCCAGGTAAGGCTGGCTACGCAGCAAAAAATGCGCGCTATTATCGCGGCTACTCAGGCGCCGTTCCGCGGGCTTGGCCCCTTCCAGCACGGCCCGCGCATCGGCAAGCAAAGGCGCCGTATCCAGCGCCCCGGCAATATCCTGCAAAGGCCTGCCCCGATCGGATGGCAATAGGTTGAACAAACCCTTTACTGCCGGCGTAAAGCCCCTGATCACCAGATCACGGTTCAGGATGATGGTGGCAGGGCTGCTTGCGTCAAACAGGTTGCGCATATCGGAATTGGCACGGTCCAATTCCTCGACCTTGGATTGCAGTTCCTGATTGACGGTCTGCAATTCCTCATTGACGGATTGCTGTTCCTCCTTGGAGGTTTCCAATTCCTCATTGGCGGATTGCAATTCCTCATTGACGGAAACCAATTCCTCGTTGCTGGCGCGCAATTCCTCAACGGCGGTTTCATATTCCTCGATCAGGGTCTGCAATCTATCGCGCGTATCGCGTAATTCGCGTTCCGCAGCGGCGGCTGCGGCTTCCGCCGAACCTTCCTTTGGTACTGGCGGGGCTTCCGGCGCATCAGCCTCGTGGAACACCACCAGAAATAAGGGTTCAGACGGATCAGCATGCGGCAAGGGTTCAATCGTTATGCTGACGCGCCCTGGAACACCGATGCGTTCCGAGTCCAGCGCTTGCCGGGACACCATGCGCCGCGTTTGCAAGGATTCCTGCATGGCGGTGCGCAGATCAAGCCGCAAGCCGCGCTTGGCCAGGGCCAATAGGCTGCGCGTCGGTTGCCCCGCCGCAGGTTCCAGAAAACGCCCGGTATTGGCAGAGAAATGAATAATCTCCCCTTCCTGGTTGATCACCACATGGGCAGGGGCAAAGCGTTCCAGAATGGCGCTATCCGCACTGGAACGAATGGCGCGGCCCATATCGCTTGGATGGGACGGCAAGCTGCGCGGCACCAGGCGAAATCCGGAAGAAAGATTGGGTAGGGGTAAGCGTTGCGGTCGCGGCGCGTGATCCCGGCGCTGATAAAGCCGGAAATGCTTATCCACCGGGCGGAACAAATCACTGAATTGGCTGGCGCTTTCCGCCCCCCCCAGGAAAAGGAAGCCGCCGGGGCGCAGGGCGAAATGGAACAGCGGAAACACATCCCGCTGGGTTTCCGCTTCAAGATAAATCAGCAAATTGCGGCAAGAAATCAGATCAAGCCGGGAAAATGGCGGATCGCGCAGCAGACTATGGGCAGAGAAGGTGCAGATATCCCGAATGGCGCGCGTGACCACGCGGCCACTACCTGCGCGCTGGAAAAATCTTTCAAGGCGTTCCGGTGGCACGGCATCAAGCTGCGCCAAGGTATAATGCCCCGCCCGCGCGATTTGTAGCGCGTTTTCATCAATATCCGTGGCAAATATCTGCAAGCGTGGTGGGCTGTGCAAGCTTGCGGCATATTCGCTCAGCAACATGGCGATGGAATAGGCTTCTTCCCCTGTGGCACAGCCCGGTACCCAAACACGCACGGCATCTTCCGCCCCCTTGCCCTTGAACAAGGTAGGAATGATTTCCGAAGCCAGGGCCGCGAAGGCGTCTGCATCACGAAAGAAACTGGTGACGCTAATCAGCAAATCACGCAACAATTGCAGGGCTTCATCATGGTCGCCACGCAGTTTTTCAACATAGGCATTGATATCGACCAAATGCAGCAATTGCATCCGGCGCTGGATGCGGCGAAGAAAACTACTTTCCTTATAGCCTGAAAAATCATGCCCAATTTCGCGACGCAGGATTTCGTAAATCGCCCGTCGCGCGGCGGTGATCTGCACTTCATCTTCGGCCTGCCGCCCCGCTTCCAAGGTCAGCGCGGCAAGATCCTGAAACCCCTTGGCATAGGCTGCCAAAGCCCCGGGAATTTCCTGGGCGGGCAGCACCAAATCCACCAAGCCGCCACTAATGGCGCTATCGGGCATATCGGGATGGCCTGGCGCCGCATCGCCGCCGCCTTGGGCAATCGTCAGCCCACCTTGTTCCTTGATGGCCTTGATCCCAAGCGTGCCATCACTGCCAAAGCCGGAAAGCACCACACCAATGGCCCTTTCCTTGGACGCCATGGCCAGGGCGGAAAAAAGCGCATCAATCTGATGCAATTCCCGCCGCGGCCCAGATTGCGGCGCCAAGGAAATGCGCCCTTCCTGCACACCGGCGGTCACGCCCGGCGGCACCACCAGTACGTGATCCGGCAGAATGGCCTGCCCGTCCTGTGCGGTTTGCACCGGCAAGGGGCAATCCCTTGCCAGAATTTCCGCAAGGGCACTTTCCCGATCCGGGTCGAGATGCATCTGCACAATGAAACCAATGCCGCTACCGGGTATAGCGGCGCCGAGCAGCATTCTCAGCGCTTCAACACCCCCCGCGGAGGCACCAATGGCAGCGATCAGCCGTAAAGAATCCAAATCCGCGGCCTCCGCACCGTATCAGTAGCCTTTCACACTCCATCCTAAAGGGAAAGTATAATCGGCGCTTTCACCGATTAGTGATTTTGATCACGAAATGATAGGCACCTGCCCTTTATGGTCTCAATGATGCGATGCTCCGTGCCCTTACATGCCCAGCGCGCGGCGATAGAGATCCAGCAGCGTTTCCTGTTCTTCCACTTCCGCCGGTTCCTGCTTGCGCAGCCGAATGACGGCGCGTAGCACCTTCACATCAAAACCGGCTGATTTCGCTTCCGCGAAAATGTCCTTGATGTCGCTCGACAGCGCCTTTTTTTCTTCTTCAAGGCGTTCAATGCGCTCCACAATGGACCGCAGCCTTTCTCCGGCAATGCCGCCGACTTCGGTATTTTCTTGCGTGCTCGGGGCCTGGGCCATTCTGCGTTCCTCGGTATGCAAGCCGGATGCTTTAGCTTTCGGTGCGCCGGCCATCAATGTTGCCCCTGGCTTGAAGCGGCAAATTTCGCCTTCTGTTCGGCGCTCGCTTCCTTCTGGTACTGCGCCTGCCATTCCTTATAAGGCATGCCGTAGATGATCTCCCGCGCTTCCGGGTCGGTTAGCGGCAGGCCCTTTTCCTCGGCGGCGGCGCGATACCACTTACTCAGGCAATTC
>JBDKIR010000256.1:0-6534 GCA_039797035.1 Pseudomonadota bacterium
GGCTTGCCGCCAGCGCAGCCTTCGCCATTGCCACCCTGGTGCTGCCCGATGCGCCACCGCCCAAAACGGCCGCACCGCGCGGGCTATTGGATTTCCGGCCGGTATTCGCCAATCGCCGGGCCATGGCTTGGATTGCGGGCTATACCGTCCATACGCTGGAAATGGCGGTATTGCGCGCCTGGGCCGTGGCCTTTCTGACCGCGAGTTTCGCACTGCAAGCGCCCCCGGATTGGCTACCGGGCCCCGCCACCATTTTCACCCTGGCGGGGCTTCTGGGCATCGCGAGTTCACTCAGCGGGAACAGATTGGCGGAACGGCTCGGCCGGGACCGTGTGGTGATGCTCGCCATGCTTTCCGGTGCGGTGCTTTCCCTGGTGGCGGGCTTTTCCTATGGCGCCAGCCCCTGGGTCGTGCTGCTGCTGGTATTTTTGTGGAATGCGGCGATTTATCTGGATAGCTCGGCGCTGACAGCGGGCACAGTGCAAGCGGCCGACCCCGCTTTGCGTGGCGCGACCATGGGGCTGCATAGCATGCTGGGTTATGCGGGCGGTTTTGTCGGGCCTCTGCTTGCCGGGGTGGTTCTGGATTGGGCGGGCGGCGATGGTGTGCAGGCTTGGGGCCTCGCCTTCGGCCATGTCGCCTTCATCATGCTGGCGGGGTTCGCCGTGCTGCGCTGGTTGGGGCGCGGCGCCGATTCGCCTAAAGCGCCCCGGTAAGCTTCCTGCCAAAGCGCCCCCTTGCAGGGGGAATTGCCCGGTTTTCGATGGGCTTTCGGGCAGGATTCCGGATGGTCACGAAGGTTTGAGGAAAAAAAACGGGGCAGCTTCATTTTTGCCTTGCATTCCCCCGCCCTGCCGCATAGAAGCGCCGCAGACGCAGTACGCACGTGCCTCTGGCCCCCGGCCCATCCGGCCAAAGGGTTTACGCAACGACGTCAAGCGTTCTGGCAACCCCGCCCGGGTCCTCTCGGGCGGCATTCTACTGGTCGCTGGTTCGTTCGACCGTTTCGTTAACCTTGGGCCGTCGCCTTCATGGGCGGCCCCTTTGGAGCCTGGAGGGTGCTGCGATGACACCGAAAATCGCACGCTTTTTGCGCGACAACGCGCCGGCCACGCCATGCCTGGTGCTGGATGTGGATCGTGTTGAAGAAAAGTACCGCGCCATGCACGCGGCACTGCCGCTGACGCGCATCTATTACGCCGTGAAGGCCAATCCCGCCGCGCCGATCCTGGAGCGGTTGGTGAAGCTGGGTTCGAGCTTTGATGCGGCTTCTTTTGAAGAAGTGCAGGCTTGCCTGGATGCCGGCGCGCGTCCCGAAGCGATTTCCTATGGCAATACCATCAAGAAGGCGTCGGCGATTGCAGCCGCCCATAAGGCTGGTGTTTCCATGTTCGCCTTCGACAGTATCGAGGAATTGGAAAAGCTGGCGCGCCATGCGCCCGGCGCGCGGGTCTATTGCCGCATCCTGGTGCAGAATGAAGGCGCGGAATGGCCGCTTTCGCGCAAATTCGGCTGCGAATTGGAAATGGCGCGCGATCTGATGCTGAAGGCGGGCGATATGGGGCTCGACCCCTATGGCATTTCCTTCCATGTCGGCAGCCAGCAGACCAAGACCGCAGCCTATGAAGGTGCCATCGCACGGGTCGCGATGCTGTTCACGGATTTGAAGGAAGCGGGCGTGAAGCTCCGCATGGTCAATCTGGGCGGCGGCTATCCGGTGCGTTACCGCGCGGAAGTGCCGGGCATTGATGATTTCGGCATGGCCATCATGGGCGCCATGACCAAGCATTTCGGCAATGACCTGCCCGAGATGGTGGTGGAGCCTGGGCGCTTCATCGTGGGCGATGCCGGCCTGGTTTCCAGCGAAGTGGTGCTGGTGTCCCGCAAGGGTGCGACTGATCCGGTGCGCTGGGTCTATCTGGATATTGGGCGTTTTGGTGGCCTTGCGGAAACCGAAGGCGAAGCCATTCGCTATGACATCCGCACGCCGCATGATGGCACTGAGGACGGGCCCGTCACCCTCGCGGGGCCGACCTGCGACAGCACCGATACGCTCTATGAAAAGTCCAATTACCGGATGCCGTTGCAGCTGGCTTGTGGTGACCGGGTGGAGTTGCTGTCCACCGGGGCCTATGTGACGACTTATGCGTCGCAGGGCTTTAACGGCTATGCGCCGTTGAAGGAACATTACATCTAAGCCTTCTAGCGTGATCCGCTTGAGCGGATCACGCCATTAGATCAGCGGCCATTTTTGTCAGTTTGACCATTTAGGTCCCTTGGCACCTTTGCCTTTAGGGGTCGTGACGGCTCGCGATAATTTCGCCATGTGGAAGTCTGGGGAGCGCTTCGCCAGGCACTGGTTGCAAGCTATGGCTTCGCCAGGCTGAACGTTCAATGCTCCAAAAGCGAAAGCCGAGGCTACTGAGCCAAGCCGCGCCTTCCACCGGATTGCTGCGGGAGCGCAGCATGATCGGCGACCATTCCATGACAATTTTGAGTGATGGTGACCGGCGGATCGTTTCCTCTGCCCCGCGCAGCGCCAAAATCTCAGAACCTTCAATATCCAGACGGATCAGTGAAACAGGCCGTGCGCCCTCCTCGATCAAGGCCGCATCAATGGTTGTTGATTGGGCTGAAATACGCCGGGAATAACGATGAGAGGCATTCGGTATTGCCAAATGGCCACTGCCGAAGAACAGCGGATCGAGCAGCATTTCTATCGGCCCCTCGTGATCGAGCAGGGCAAGGTTGCGCAATTCAACCTGCG
Organism: Pseudomonadota bacterium; assembly: GCA_039797035.1. Classification (GTDB taxonomy): domain Bacteria; phylum Pseudomonadota; class Alphaproteobacteria; order Acetobacterales; family Acetobacteraceae; genus Neoroseomonas. The sequence goes on from JBDKIR010000256.1 coordinate 2,768, forward strand.
CATAGTGCTTACTGTTCGTGAGCCTCAAATTGAGTTCCAAGAGGGGAAATAGATCGGGCAAAGGTTCGAAGGCATAGAGCCGCCCCGATGGGCCGATAGCTTCGGCCATTACCAAGGTATGGCACCCGATATTTGCACCACCTTCAACAACCAAATCGCCGGGGCGCAGCAGGCGGTGCAATGCACTCACCACACGTTGTTCCCACACACCATACAGAGCCAGAGAAGGCGTAAGTGAAAGATCCTCCGTCATCATAAAGATCATGCGCCCATCGCGATTGATGGCGACCGAATAACGACCAAGGTTGACAAAGCGGGGGCGGGTGAAACGCCATGCTTTAAGCCGTCGACGCAAGCTGGAAAGGAAGCGGGGCATCATAACGGCTAGGCTGACCCGCGCCTAAGGTCTGTCCATGCGCAAGCCTGCCTGGGCAGCTTCAGGGCTGGAGAACGACATCGCACTTATGGAAGCTTCGGATGGGCTGGAAGCAAAATATGCAACTCCGATCAAAAGGGAATAGGATGCGTCCTGGTCACACGTAACCCGGGCCTTCGATGGCGGGGTGCGCCTTCAGAAAAGCCTCATCCACTTCAACGCCAATGCCGGGCGCTTCCAGCGGGCGCACACAACCATCCTTGCCGATGCGCCAGGGTTCACTGCCCAATTCATCGCGGAACTTATTGGCGCGCGAGACATCGGCTTCAAAATAGCCGCCATTATCAATCGCGGCGAGCAGATGGATGGATGCGGCCTGATTGACGCCGGTCATGGATGAATGCGGGTGGATCGGGATCTTGAAGCCAGATGCCATGGCGGCGATGCGCATGGTCTCGGTCACGCCGCCGCATTTGGAGAGATCCGGCTGCCAGATGCGGATCACATCATCTTCCAAGACGCGGGTAAATTCAAAGCGAGTGAAGTGGTTTTCGCCGGCCGCCAAGGGCGTGCTGCCAAAACCATGTGCTTCCGCGTAAGAACGGTGATCATGTGCGGGGAAGGGTTCTTCCAGCCAGCCGATATTCAGCCGATCCATCTCAGGCAGCACTTGCCGCACCTGTGCGATGTTATAGCCGATATTGGCATCGGTCAGGATTTCCAGCTCATGGCCGAAGGCATCGCGCACCGCTTCCATGCGCGCAATGTCATCGCGCACCGTATCACCAACGCGTAGCTTCACCGCCTTGTAGCCCGCCTCCATATGCGGTGCCGCTTCATCAATCAGCTGCGCTGGCGGTTGATAGCCAAGTGCGACACCGCCGGCATAGGCCGGCACGGGGCGCGCGGAACCGCCGAGCAGTTTGTAAAGCGGCAGATTGAGCGCCTTGCCCTTGGCATCCCATAGCGCCATGTCGAGCCCCGACATGGCCATGGCCGTGGCCGCCCCCATGCCGTGGCTCGCCAACTGATACTTGTAGATGCGCGCCCAGATGCCCGTCGTGTCAAAGGCGTCCATGCCCAGCACCAATTGCTTGAGCGTGGTTTCGAGCAATTTAGCGATGGCGGTATGGGCCCGGCCATGATGGCTTTCGCCCCAGCCGACAATGCCATCTTCGGTAATGACCTTCACCATCACCGCATCGCGCTTCACCGCCTGGCCAATCCCAAGCCGCGGCCCGGAATTGGGCGGCAGCGGGAAGGAGGTGGGGAATGCCTTGATGTCCACGATCTTCATGCGGCGATCCTCCTGAGGGTTGGCTGATAAGCCTGCCATCGGGCCCGATATTTGCAAAGTCCTGATCGGCATCGCAGCATGACCCACCGGAGGAGCCCCTGGCATGAAACCTGATCCCCACCCCCTAAGCATGGAATCCATTCGGCAATGGAGCGGCATTGAATGCCCGAATGAGGCAGCGCGCCTTGGCCTGAATGATCATCTCTGGCTGCTGCAGGAACTGGAAGCCCTGCGCGGCACCATGGTTTTTGAAGATGAACCTTCAAGCTTTGAAGCCGCTCTCCGCGAAGAGCAGGAGAAGGACGCATGAGCGCGTTGCATGAACTTTCCATGACGGAAGCCGCCGATGCGGTAGCACGCGGTGAAGTAACCGCGACCGCCTTGGTCGAGAATTGCCTGGCGCGCATCGCGGCCCATGACAAGGGCGTGAACAGCGTGATCCGGCTGGATCGTGATAGCGCGCTGCAACAGGCGGCTGCGGTGGATGCCGCGCGCAAGGCAGGCAAGCCGCTCGGGCCGCTCGGCGGTGTGCCGATGATGCATAAGGATATGTATTACCGCGCGGGGAAGGTTTCCACTTGCGGGTCAAAAATCCGGCGTGATTTCGTCCCCAAAGTCACCGCGACCGTGCTGGAAAAGCTGGATGCCGCCGGGGCCGTTGATATGGGCACGCTGAACATGGCGGAATTTGCCCAAAACCCCACCGGGCATAACGCGCATTTCGGCCATTGTCATAACCCCTGGCAGCATGGCTATTGCACCGGTGGTTCTTCATCAGGCTCTGGCGCGGGCGTTGCGGCGCGCTTTTTTTATGGTGCGCTTGGGTCGGATACGGGCGGTTCCATCCGCTTGCCGGCGACGATTTGCGGTGTGACGGGCATCAAGGGCACGCAAACGCGGGTGTCGCGCGCTGGTGTCATGCCCCTGTCATTCTCGGCCGATAATGTCGGGCCTTTGGTGCAGACGGCGCGCGATGCGGCGCGCTTCATGCGGGTGATTGCCGGCCATGATCCGCGCGATGCGACCAGCGCGCGCGAAGCCGTGCCGGATTATGAGGCCGCGCTGACCGGCGATTTGCGTGGAATTTCCGTGGCGGTACCGGAGGAATATTTCTTCGATGGCGCCGATGACATCGTGGTAAAAACCTTCGATGCCGCATTGGACGCCATGCGGGATCGCGGGGCGAAAATCACGCGGCTTTCCTGCCCATCCGTGCGCGCCATTGCGGCCTATACGGCCATTATCAGCCGTGTCGAAGGCGGTGCGATCCATGCGCAATGGATGCGTGAAAGGGCAGCGGATTATTCGATCCATCTCTCCGCCCGGCTCTATGGTGGCTACCCCATCCCCGGGCATCTTTATGTTGAGGCGCTGTCACGGCGCGGGCCTTTGCTCAAGCAATTCTGCGCTGAAGCACTGCAGGGTCATCACATCGTAGCCACGCCAACGCTGCGCACCCGCGTGCCCAGCTTGGCCGAGACGGATATTGATGCCGATGCGGCGAATTGGTCGCGCTTCATGGCGGTTTCAGCCAATACGCGGCCCTTCAATTATCTGGGTGTGCCGACCATCAGCGTGCCTTGCGGCTTTGATGATCGCGGCCTGCCCATCGGGCTGCAATTGGCCGCGCGCCCCTTTGCCGAGGCGCGGGTGCTGGCGGTGGCTGATGCCTATCAGCGCGTGACGGATTGGCATAAGCGCTATCCAGCCCTTTAAAGCCAGTTTCTGCCCAAGAATTGGGCGGGACAGGCTGCCGGGCAGGCAATAAACCGCCGCCCGGCCCGTTTTTCGGGCAATATCCGCTTGTGTGAACGGCCTTCTACCGCGATGTTCGCTGAAACAGGAGGTCGGTCGGGCGATGGCGGAACCCATCATAGCCTTTGACGAAATGGGCGCGCCGGACGCAGCGCGGGCGGCCTATGGTGAAATTGCGCGCTGGCTGGCGGCGACACCGATCGCGCAATTGGAACGCAAGCGCCAGGAAGCCGAGCTGTTGTTTCGCCGCATCGGTGTGACCTTCGCGGTTTATGGCGAAGGCGGTGATCCGGAACGGCTGATCCCCTTTGATATCATCCCGCGCATCCTGGCCTGGAA